>NZ_MUET01000010.1:0-58931 GCF_001995685.1 Salinivibrio sp. IB282
GCGCAATACTTTGATGAAAATTGTAGTAATAAAATTACAAAAGAAAGCGGCGTGTGTGCGCAAAAAAGAGGCAAATTTGCACCACTTGTGCTCATTTTGCGGCTCATACTGTTCGGGATGTTGGCTAATGGTATGATTTTATTGCGTTTGTAAAGTTGGCATTAAAATTTCATTGTCTACGATGAATCCATAATGATGAGGAAAGCACCATGATTAAGCCAACCATGACTCGCGCGAGCTTACCGGCCCCCAACCGCGCGGTACAAGGCCGCTGTCAGCGTCATTACCACGCTCATACCGAACGAACAAAAGATCGTTCTACACACTGATTTTGCCAAGCTGCCTCGTTAGAATAGCGCCAATGTGATCAAAAGGAGCAACCATGACTCAGGCGCAAACGTGGCAGCAAGTGCTGGCTGATGAGAAACAACAAGCTTACTTTCGCGAAACCCTCGCCTATGTTGAACAGACACGTGCCAATGGCGTGACGGTTTTTCCACCGAAAGAAGATGTGTTTAACGCCTTTCGCTATACTGAGCTGGGCGACGTCAAGGTGGTGATTCTGGGCCAAGACCCGTATCACGGGCCGAACCAAGCTCACGGGCTGTGTTTTTCTGTGCGTCCAGGCGTGAAAACACCACCGTCATTGGTCAATATCTACAAAGAGCTTGCCACCGATATTGAAGGCTTTACGCCACCTTCTCACGGGTATTTAAAAAGCTGGGCAGAGCAAGGTGTGTTGTTGCTTAATACCGTGCTCACCGTGGAGCAAGGGAAGGCACACTCCCACGCCAAACTGGGATGGGAAACCTTCACGGATCGTGTCATTGAGGCGGTAAACCAACAATGCCAAGGTGTGGTGTTCTTATTATGGGGCGCGCACGCCCAGAAAAAAGGCAAAGCGATTGATCGTCAGCGCCATCATGTACTCACCGCGCCTCATCCGTCGCCACTGTCAGCGCATCGTGGCTTTTTTGGTTGTCAGCACTTTTCACAAACCAATGCGCTGTTGCAAGCGCAGGGAAAAATGCCCATTGATTGGCAGCCTTATCTCGAGACGGAGTAGGCGAAGTCGCTGATGGGGGATAAAAAAGGTGCTCGATGAGCACCTTTTAACAATCCTATATTGAGGGTGAGTTAATCGAGGTCCAGTTGAGAGAAATCGCCAAAAATATCGATTTCTTCCAATTCTTTTTTTAGCCGCTGTTTGTCTTTCAGCGCTTCAATTTCTCTCCATTTACGTTTGACTGGTTTTGCGCGTCCGTTGCGTTGTGGCTTGTCTTGCTCGAATAGATCGTTAAAGGCAATGTTTTCCATAGTCACCTCTTTTTCACCTTGCGGTCAGTTTCTAAATACCACAGCTCCCCCTAACGTAAAATTGAAGTATTTCTCATTTGTGGCAGTCAGATGAAGTTTTTATGAGACTGCAATCACTGATTTTTAAAATCAGTGACTGTTGCCCCAGCCGTGATGGGTTTGAATTGACCTAGGCGGTGGTTCACGCGAAGATTGCGCCGCATCGCTATTACCCTTACTGAATCACGACGAGGGACAGTCCATTGAGCCTACTCACTTTTATTAATGATCTGATTTGGGGCTCGGTGCTCATTTATGTGCTCATCGGTGGCGGGATCTTTTTTACCTTAAAATTAGGGGGGATTCAGTTTCGTCACTTTTCTCATATGTTTTCGGTTATGCGTCATAGTCGACGCCGTGAGGGGAGCAGTATTTCGTCTTTCCAAGCCTTGTGTACCGGGCTTGCCGCGCGTGTTGGGACGGGCAATATGGCTGGGGTGGCGGTTGCCCTGTCATTGGGTGGCCCGGGGGCGATTTTTTGGATGTGGCTAATGGCATTCCTCGGCATGGCCACAGCGTTTGCCGAGAGCACGCTGGCACAAGTGTATAAAGTGCGGGATCCCGACGGCTATTTTCGCGGTGGTCCAGCCTATTACATGGAATATGGGTTAGGCATGCGTTGGATGGGCGTGCTTTTCTCGATATTGCTGATCCTGGCGTTTGGCTTGGTGTTTAATTCGGTGCAAGCTAACTCTATCTCWCAAGCGGCACAGGTGGCATTTTCATGGCCGCCGGCCTATGTTGGTGCGGGATTGGTGCTGGTCAGCGGATTGATCATATATGGCGGGCTACGCCAAATCGCGCGCACGGCCGAAGTGATTGTGCCCGTGATGGCACTCCTGTATTTGTCGTTATCCGTGTATGTGGTCGTCACCCATCTTGAGCAGGTACCTGCGGTATTCATGCTGGTGGTAAAGAGCGCATTTGGCCTTCACGAAGCGGCATCGGGGGCATTGGGTTACACCTTGGCACAGGGCATGATTCAAGGCATCAAGCGCGGCTTGTTTTCGAATGAAGCTGGCATGGGGTCAGCGCCCAATGCTGCCGCTTCGGCGACGCCTTATCCGCCTCATCCTGTTTCGCAAGGCTATGTGCAAATGCTCGGCGTGTTTGTCGATACCTTGGTGATCTGCACCGCTACCGTAGCGATTATTCTGCTATCAGGTGAGTACATTCCCGGCGGCGAAATCACGGGAGTCGAGTTGACTCAGCGGGCGTTAAGCGCACAAGTGGGTGACTGGGGGGAGCAGTTTGTGGCCGTCGCGATTTTCTTCTTCGCCTTTACCTCTATTATTGCCAATTATTCGTATGCAGAAACTAACCTGTTGTTTATCAATCATCGTTGCCGTCCGGCGTTGCCGTACTTCCGTGCTTTAGTCCTGGGCATGGTCATGTTTGGGGCACTGGCGGAACTGCCGCTGGTATGGACCCTCGCGGATGCGTCTATGGGGATGATGGCACTGGTAAACATGATTGCGATTTTTTTGTTATCGGGCATCGTCAAGCGTTTGGCAAAGGATTATCACACTCAACGTTCATTGGGGCGACTGCCTGTGTTTGACAGTCGTCGTTTTCCTGATCTGCACAGTCAGCTTGATGATAAGGCATGGCCACTCCCCAAACGTTAGCCATCGGTCAGTGCGATGTGCGGTGGCGGGCGGTGGTTTTTTTATGCGGGAATGATAGGCTTAGCAAAGATATTTAATAAAAGGGCGAGCAACATGCTGATAGTGGTTTCTCCTGCAAAAACCTTGGATTATGAAACGCCATTGCCGACAGACCGTTATACCCAACCTCAGCTGACTGAACACTCAGAGGCGTTGATTGAGGTTTGCCGCCAGCTGACGCCGGCAGACATTGCCTCGCTGATRAAAGTCAGTGATAAAATCGCCAGTCTTAATGCTGTGCGTTTTTCTGAATGGTCTCCCTCTTTTACCCCAAATAATGCACGACCCGCCGCGCTTGCCTTTAAAGGGGATGTGTATACAGGGCTAGATGCCAATTCAATGTCTGAGCAAGACCTCGATTGGRCACAAGATCATTTTCGTATGTTATCCGGCTTGTATGGACTGTTGCGGCCGCTCGACTTGATGCAGCCCTACCGCTTAGAGATGGGCACCAAGTTGTCGACGCCACGCGGTGATAACCTCTATCAGTTCTGGGGAGATATCATCACAGAGGCACTGAATGATGACTTGGCAGCGCAAGGCAGTGAGCTATTGGTGAACCTTGCCTCTAATGAATACTTTAAAGCGGTTAACAAGAAAGTGCTTAACGGCGACATCATCACCCCGGTGTTTAAAGATTATAAAAACGGTCAATACAAGGTGATCAGCTTCTATGCCAAAAAAGCACGTGGCATGATGGCGCGTTATTTGATTGATCAGCGCGCGAGTTCAGTGGCAGACATTAAAGCGTTTAATGTGGCAGGCTATTATTTCAGTGAAGCGGACTCAAAAGGCAACGAGTTGGTATTTCTGCGCGACAAGCAATAAGTGTTGCCAGGTATAACAAGCAAGCATCCAAAAAGCCCCAGTCGGGGCTTTTTTCGTTTCTGGCACGAATCAGTGCAGGATCCGCGCGCGTATGGTGCCTTCGATAGCTTTTAGCTTTTTCAGTGCTTTGTAGGCATGGTCACTGTCTTCGACATCAATCACCACATAACCAATTTGCGACGATGTTTGTAAGTACTGTGCCGCGATATTAACGTTTTCGTCCGCGAACGTTGTATTGATTTTGGTCAGCACCCCGGGACGGTTGGCGTGTATATGCAGTAAGCGCGAGCGGCCTTGATGCTCTGGTAGTGATACTTCAGGGAAGTTGACGCACGACAGAGTCGAGCCATTGTCAGAATACTTAACCAACTTACTGGCGACTTCCAAGCCTATATTTTCCTGTGCTTCCTGCGTTGAGCCACCGATATGCGGTGTGAGTAGCGCATTATCAAACGCTTGTAGCGGAGAGCTGAATGCGTCTTTGTTGGTTTTTGGCTCAACTGGGAAAACATCGATCGCCGCACCGGCCAAATGCTTGCTTTCTAGCGCCCCGCATAGGGCATCGATATCGACCACGGTGCCGCGTGAGGCATTTATAAAGATTGCCCCTGGTTTCATGCGGGCAAAGGCCTCGGCATCAATCATATTCTGCGTACTTGGCGTCTCGGGGACATGGAGCGAGACAATATCACTGCGATTAAGCAGCTCTGTGAGCGAGTTAACTTGAATCGCGTTGCCTAACGAGAGTTTGTTGTCGACATCATAGTAATACACGCGCATCCCTAAGTTTTCCGCCAAGATGCTCAGCTGGGTACCGATATGGCCATAGCCAATAATGCCCAGTACCTTACCGCGCGCTTCAAAAGAGCGGTCAGCAGACTTTTGCCACTCGCCGCGATGCGCTTTAGCATTCTTTTCGGGGATCCCGCGTAGGAGCAGCAGGATCTCACCTAAAACCAGCTCTGCGACACTGCGGGTGTTGGAGAAAGGCGCGTTAAATACGGGGATCCCGCGCTTGGCCGCTGCATCAAGATCGACTTGGTTGGTGCCGATACAAAAGCAGCCAACCGCGACCAGCTTCTTCGCTTTTGCAAAGACAGCTTCCGTTAATTGGGTGCGAGAGCGTAGCCCTACAAAGTGTGCATCTTGGATAGCTTGTTCGAGATCCTCACCAGTGAGTGAGCCTTTGTGGTACTCGATGTTGGTATATCCGGCCTGCTTGAACGCTTCAACAGCAGTAGGATGGACGCCTTCGAGTAATAGGATTTTGATTTTATTCTTGTCCAGTGAATAGTGTGACATGCGGGCTGTTCTCTTCCTTAGAAACAATAATGGTAGCAATGTTGCGCCTGAGTGCCGGGGCGCATCGTACCTTATTCCCTCGCGTGGGTGGCGAAGAGGAGTGGCGGTTGATTGACCTGGTCATTAGCGTGATCTTTTACGTCAAAAGACCGCAGGGCAGGCGATGTGCCGGTATCAGAACAGTGACCAAGATAACAAAAATTCCCATAAGGGGTAAGAATTATCCGTTCTAGACCATAAAAAAAGCACCTTGAAAAAGGTGCTTTTAACTTATTGATTACATTGAGCGCAAACGTTTGGCTTTTTTTGTTATTCCCCGTGGGGTGTAAGCATTTGATTTGCTGTGTTATGCACTCAGTTTGCCACTTTTTTCACGCCAGTGTCGGTACCGGTTAACACTATGTCTGCGCCGCGATTGGCAAACAGGCCAACCGTCACCACACCAGGAATCGCATTGATGGCGTCCTCTAACCCTTTGGGATCTTGGATTTTCATATTGTGTACGTCGAGGATCACGTTGCCATTGTCCGTGATCACACCTTGACGGTAACACGGGTCGCCCCCTAGCTTGAGCAATTCACGCGCGACATAAGAGCGTGCCATAGGGATCACTTCAACGGGAAGTGGAAACTCACCCAACACATCCACATGTTTGGTGTCGTCGATAATACAAACAAACTTGTCTGCGATTGCCGCGACGATTTTCTCRCGCGTCAGGGCAGCACCACCGCCTTTAATCATATGATTGCGTGCATTGATCTCATCTGCACCATCAACATAGATATCTAAACTCGCCACTTCATTGGCGTCGAGTACCTCAATGCCCAAGGCTTTTAGTCGCTCGGTCGAGGCTTCTGAGCTAGACACCGCGCCTTTTATTTGCTCTTTAATTGGCTCGAGGGCATCAATAAAGTAGTTCACGGTCGACCCCGTTCCCACACCAATGATGCTGCCGGGTTTGACATATTCCACCGCGGCTTCGCCCGTGGCTTTTTTCTTTTCGTCTTGGGTCATGCTAACTCCTGAATCTAGGGGGATTGGGCGTGATTATAGCGAAGCCAATCGATGGCGTCAGGGTTTAGGTCGCGAAATACGCGTTGGCCATTGCCAATGTTGGCTGGGGGTCAATATATGGGGTAAAGGCACATCCCATTGCTCGGTCGGTAACGCGGGCCATTGCTGGCAATCATGCGCGAGCCCAACCGCGACCGCATCCGGTGCACATAACCCGAGTGTACGATCGTAGTAGCCTCCTCCCATGCCAAGGCGTTGTCCTTTTGCGTCAAACGCCACCAAAGGCGTGGCAATCACGTCGAGTTTTCTACTCGGTATCAAGGTGCGAATGTCGAGCTGGGGCTCAGCAATCCCATAACCATTAATCCGCATTGGGGTGGTCGGGGTGTAGTGGAGAAACAGTAAGTGACCACGGCTAAAGGGATGAATGACGGGCAAGTAGACATTTTTGTTCGCCCTCCAGCACGCCTCAATGACAGGCGTTGTATCTAGCTCGCCATCGAAAGAGAGGTACAGAGCAACGTTTGTAGATTGTTCAACATCAGCCAGTGCGATAAATCGTTTGGTCACCGCCTCTGCGGCGAACGTTTGTTGCTCAGGAGAGAGCTGACGACGTGCGTCACGGATGGCGTGTCGTATGTGTTGTCTAGGCTGCATAACTGTCCTTGATGCTAGCCAAAGGGTAGTGAAGAGGACCCCGGGGTGCCGTTGGGATCGATGGCCCTTGAACCCGCTGGTTCAAGGCGGGTGGGTAGTATAAACCGTAGGCTTCTCGGTGCATGCCGAGCTTGCTCAGTAGCTTATAACAACGCACCCTTAGTTTTGCTTATCGGCTCAGGGACGTAGATCCGCTGACAAACACCCCAGGGAATTGGGTTATTCTTGCGATCCTTGCGCTGCCATTGCTTTATCGAGTTGTRATGTCATCAGGGCGGTCCGTTGCGTTACCTGATCTTGCAGTGTCTCTAATGACTGTTTGGCATCATTTAATTCGTGGCAAACATTGAGAGCGGCAATGGCAATTAGCTGTTCTGTATTGCTTACTTTAGTGCGCTCAGCCAGCCGATGCAACCGTTGATCGAACTCGCTTGCTGCATCTTTAAGCGCTTGCTCTTGCCCGGGTGGACAATTGACGCGAACAAGACGATCTAGAATTTTAATTTCAACCGGTTGTGTGCTCATAGTCCCACGCTGGCTCCTCATACGGCCCGATTTGTCGAGGGCCCAGTACACAGTAATATGGCGCTATTCTAGCAATTATTCTGGTGAATACACTACATCGAAAACCATCTCCGCCACTGGTGCCGCGAATTTAATCAAAAAGTGGTATTCAAACGACGCATAGGTCTAACAATAACAACCCTTTAAGGGCGATAATATGACGGCAGTCGTGCCTATCATTCACTGAGTGTTTCAGCTTTTAGACAGAACTGTGAATTGGCTCGCTAAGAGGAAAGCCCCCCGCCGGTGTGGGTTGATCCTTGTCATCGTGATTGGCTGGTTGATGCCTTTACACTGTGCTTATCAACCAGCCACCCAACACGCAATGTACCGCGTGGCCGTTGCATCGGCGTGAGATCGTTTTTAATCGCAATGATTCAGCCCAGTGGTGTGAAATGCTAAACTAAGCCTCTTATTTTTGATGGCACAGCAAGGGGCAAGATTGTGACTGATACCCGTTTACCCGCTTATGCGACAACAGCAGACACACTGAGAGCTGATAGTTTGGCGGTAACGCCTGCAGAAATGCACGGTTTAATCGCTGGCATGCTCAGTGGCGGGTTAGAGCTGGAAGATGGTAGCTGGCTAACCATGCTTTATGATTACACCCATCAAGGGATGGGGTGGCCAACAGAGTCTAAGACACTTGCCATGCAAAGCTATCACCAGCTAAAAGCACAGCTTACCGGCAGTGATCTTGATTTAGAGATTTATGTCCCTGACGACGAACAATCCGGTGTCGTGGCTCGAGCCGAAGCACTGGTGGAGTGGATCAACGCGTTTTTAGCCGGTGTGGGATTGATCGGAACTAAAGGTCGCACCTTATCTAAGGATGTGACAGAAGCGTTGGGCGATCTTAAAGACGTGGCGCAGCTGGGTGTCGATGAAGATGGCGACATGCAAGAGCAAGCAGAGTTGCTTGAGCAGGTTGTCGAGCATGTGCGCGTGTGCAGCATGGTGGTGCATGCCGAACTTGGGGCGCGTCCGGACAGTGACGATACGCCTAAAACATTGCATTAATCTCAATGACGCGTTCAGATTGAGGCGTCAGTGACTCAGGGTGAGGAAAGAGTGGGATGAAAGCCTATGACATAGTGATCGCAGGCGGCGCAATGGCCGGGGCGACTGCCGCACTGGCCTTAGACACATTGAGTGGCGGCACACTGCGTATTGCCGTGGTCGAGGCGATGGTGCCCGATCATCGCGAGCACCCAGGTTACGATGCACGCAGTATCGCATTAGCACAAGGCAGTTGTGCAGCCTTTGCGAGCTTAGGGCTTTGGGAGTCACTCGCCTCCTTTGGCACGCCGATTCAGCATATTCATGTGTCTGATCGTGGTCACGCCGGACAAACCCATATTGACGCACAGTCGCAGGGCGTGCCTTATCTTGGCCAAGTTATCGAGTTGGCGGATGCCGGAGCGGTGCTTCACCAAAAGTTGCAACACCGCGAGGCGATCGATGTGTTTTGCCCGGATGCCGTGATGGCGATTGAGCGAACGCCGGCGGCGGTAACGGTGCGATTAAAGCAGGGACAATCTCTAACTGCTTCGCTACTCATTGCGGCTGACGGTGGGCGCTCGTCTTGTTGCCAGCAGCTTAATATTCCGCGTCAGCAACACGATTTTGGCCAGGTGGCAGTGATTGCCAATGTATCAACCGCACTGCCTCATCAAGGCCGCGCCTTTGAACGCTTTACTCAAACCGGCCCTGTGGCACTGTTACCCATGTCGCAAGGGCGTTGCTCGTTGGTGTGGTGTATGACAGCCGAGCAAGCAGAAGGGCTGATGCAAGTGAGTGATGATGCGTTTCTTCATCGCCTGCAGCAGGTGTTTGGCTGGCGTTTAGGCAAGTTGCTGCACGTTGGAGAGCGTCATGCGTATCCATTGACGCTTAACCAAGTGGTTCGCCCGGTGAGTCATCGTGTGGCCGTGGTGGGGAATGCGGCACAAAGCCTACACCCGATTGCCGGACAAGGCTTTAACCTTGGTTTGCGAGATGTGATGACGTTGGCTCACACGCTGACGGAGGCGGCATCGCGTGGTGATGATATCGGTGCGATGCCAACATTGATGGCGTACGCCAAACAACGAACACCAGACCGAGATGCCACAGTGGCATTGACATCAGGGTTGGTTCACCTCTTTTCCAATGATAGCCCGCTTCTGGCGGGGGCACGTAATGCCGGGTTAGGATTAATGTCAGCATTAGAGAGTATGAAACAACCGCTTGTGCAACGCACCATAGGATGGGTAGAACCGAGATGAAAATGATCAATGCCGATGTGGCCATTGTCGGTGGCGGCATGGTGGGGCTCACACTTGCAGCCTCTCTAGCCGACACGGATTTGCGGGTGGTGGTGATAGAAGGTAAAGCGCCGGAAACGACCTTAAACGACGTACCAGAGAACCGTGTCTCTGCCTTAAGCCGAGCGAGTGAAAACATACTGCGCACCCTGGATGTCTGGCTGGGCATCGTCTCACGGCGTGCGGCCAGTTACCAACAGATGCGTGTGTGGGAGAAAGACAGTTTTGCCGACATCCATTTTGATGCGCAGGCGTTTGGCCAGCAAAACCTCGGCCATATTGTTGAAAACCGTGTGATTCAGTTGGCTTTGCTCGATAAAGTGCAAACGCAAGACAATGTGACTGTGTTGATGCCAGCGCAATGCCAATCCATGCTGCAAGGAGAGAGCGAAACCTGGTTACAACTCGCGTCTGGGGKCGGCGTGACGGCGAAACTGGTCGTGGGGGCTGATGGAGCGAGATCCTGGGTGCGTGAGCAAGCCGACTTCCCTATGGTACAGCGTGACTATGGTCATCATGCAGTGGTGGCGACGGTGCGCACGRTGGAGCCGCATCAGGGCGTTGCACGACAAGTATTTACACCGGACGGCCCCCTCGCTTTCTTGCCACTTTCAGACCCGCATTTATGTTCAATTGTTTGGTCTGTTCCCCCAGAACAAGCGACGGATTACGTCGCGATGGACTCAGCGTCCTTTAACCGTGCCTTAACCGCTGCGTTTGATGTGCAACTCGGCTTGTGCGAGGTAGTAGGCCCACGCGCCAGTTACCCGCTTACCATGCGTTATGCCCAACACTTTGCGGCGCAGCGCCTGGCTCTGGTCGGTGATGCGGCGCACACTATCCATCCTCTGGCTGGGCAAGGGGTGAATCTGGGGATGCTCGACGCGGCCGCTTTGGCGCAAACACTGACGTCACTCGCCGACAAAGGGAAAGATATTGGGCATTACGCCGGCTTACGCCAGTATGAGCGTTGGCGTAAAGCGGAAGCGGTGCAGATGATTGCGGCGATGCAAGGGTTCCGCAGCTTGTTCGCAGGCGATAATCCGATGAAAAAGCTCGTCCGTGGCGTGGGCATGCGTGCGGTCAATCATTTGCCCGGCGCCAAGCAGCCGTTTATGGCGCGGGCGTTAGGGTTGGAGGGGAACCTGCCTGATCTGGCAAAGCTTACGACGCGCACGACCACTTTTTGATGATTGCGTGATGGCTGAAATTGGCGAAAAACAGAGAATATGCTAAATAGCACAAAGACCATTGCCGAGTCGGCATGCGATCAGGTTGTGAGAGATGTTGAATGTACCGATTGACGGTGTGAGTTGTCATTGGGTGTAACAAGGAACAAGATTATGAGTGATATCCCATCTGAATTAAAATTTACCGCTACACACGAATGGGTTCGCCCTGAAGGGGAAGGCCTATTTACCATTGGCATTTCTGATCACGCCCAGGCCCTACTGGGGGATATGGTGTTTATCGATTTGCCTGATGAAGATGACACTTTTGATGCGGGTGACGATTGTGCGGTTGCAGAGTCGGTAAAGGCGGCGTCGGATATCTATGCGCCCATTTCTGGTCAAGTCGTGGCCGTCAATGAAGAGTTAGATAGCGCCCCTGAACTGGTTAACAGCGACCCATACGGCGATGGTTGGTTGTTCCAGATTCAAGCGACAGATGAGTCTGAAATCGATAGCCTGCTCGATGCGCAAAGCTATGAAGAAACGTTAGGCGATCAAGACGCAGACTAAAGGGTCAGGGGGAAGCACGTATGCTATGCCTGTCCTTTTTATCTAAATAATAAACAGGGGCCCGTCTGACGAGCCCCTATTTGTATGGTACGGCGAAGTCAGTAAGCGGTCGGCAATGAGCCCGATTGTTCTGGCTCTCGAAGCCCGTCCTGATACACATCTCGAATCAACCCGTTAACTTCCTTCACGGTTCGGTAGTGACAGATGGTGGCGTGATCCGGTGCTTTTAACCAACCATTATCAAAATCAAATCGGCCTCTTCCTGCAATRTAGACGCGACCCGAGAATAATCGTGTGACATGTTTGGCGACAAGCTTGGGGGAATAGCGATTAAAAACGCGCATAACCTCTTCTTACTGGTGTGAGTGGTTGTCACCCTATAGGGGTGTGAAAACGGCACCGATTGTGAAGTGGGTTTATGTCGCCGTGATGACACTGCCTAAAGAAATAATCACTTTATCCTTACCATAAATCCGCTTGGTTGAAGGGACTGTCCAGCATCCCCCAACCATGGCAGTCTTCACGAGGCGTTTCACCGAGCAGCTTATCGATCAAGTGATGAATGACTTCGCCGGTGTCGGCCCCCTCACTGTGCGTGAACGTTTCACTGACCCGTTGAGCAACGTAAGCAGGGTTAAGGATCGACAGAGAGACGATGTTCATTAGGTTTCCTCTTGCGCGTGAGGCTGGGTAGATAACGCTTTCAGGGAAGCGACGCGCTTATCGACAATGGTGGTTATCTGGTCAATGAGCCACTGCATTTTGGGGTGACCGCTGGCTTGATGTCGCCATGCCAAGCCAATATCAAACCCTGGGACATCAATAGGGGGTGGGCTAAATGCCAGATGGTTAGCATCGTTAAAGGTATCAAGTCGCGCCATAAGCTCTGGCACGGTACACAGCAGTTGTCGCCCCTTTAGCAACTGCCTTACGGTTAAAAAGCGCTGCGATCCCATCACCACTTGTCGATGATAGCCTAGCGCTTCTAAACGCGTATCTATCGGGCTAGAAAGCTGGCCGTAAGTGCTCACCAAGGCGTGCGGCGTGGCGACAAAATCGGCCACGCTGATGGGGGCATCCAGTCCTGTACTTTGAGGGTCAAACAGACACACGTGTTGTTCGCGATATAATACCTGGCTGTCGAGAATATCGCTGTTTTCCGGGATCACGCCGATCACCGCGTCGACATCATCATTTTTAATCGCATCCAGACAGTGGCGACGATCGACTGGCCGTAAGCTAAGTTGTGCTAAAGGAAGTTGTTGGTTGAGGGTGTCGAACAACGCCGGCGCGAAGATAAGCTCCGCGTAGTCGGTGAGTCCAAGGCGGATCTGACCATCAAAAAGGGCAGGTTCAAAAGCGGGCGGAGTCAGCACGTCCGTGGCGAGTGTGTCGAGTAGCGCCTCAATTTTAGGGGCGATATCGAGCGCGCGGGCGGTGGGCACCATTTGGTGTCCGCGCCGCTCAAAAAGGGGATCGTCGAGCATCGTACGCAGACGCGCCAAGCTGTGGCTCATGGCTGATTGACCCAGAGATAGGCGCTCTGCAGCCCCAGTCACACTGCGGGTTTCCATTAAAGTGACAAAGGTCACCAACAAGTTGAGATCGTATTTCCGCCAGTATTTTTGCGCCATCCGTTGCGTGACTCCTACATCTAACCGTCTTGAACGCGGCATATGTCACCGCGCAGAGGCTGGCAAAGTACGAGAAGATCTTTCACTCTCACCCATAATCCGGCGTGAGGTTCACCGCTGCTAATGGTGACCGTTTCATAGCGCCAGATCTGCTCATCAAACACCAACGCCAGATCCGGTGACAGTCCCAATGGCGCGACAGTACCGCGCGCGTAGCCGGTTGTGCTTTGCACTTGTTGTGCACTGGCAAGCGTCATTCGTCGGCATCCCAGCAGCTGGCGGACTTTGGGCGGGCTCACTTGTTGGTTGCCTGGTACGCAGGCCACCGCATAACGCCCGCCCATATCGCGCAACACCATGGTTTTAAGCATCTGAGCAGGATCAATCCCCCGTTGTGCAGCGGTGTCTTCAATCGATTGGGTCGCGCGTGACTGCCACAGTATTTGGTAGCGAATATCGGCGCTATCGAGTGCGGCAGTCACGGGTGTTTGCCAATGAGGATCCGTGTGCACGGCTCAATCGTCGTCTTCGAGTGAATAGGGGAGTGGCTCTCGGTGCCATGCATGTGAGGGAGACTCAGCCAGGCGGAAAGCGGTGTCGTCGTCCAGGTTATTTGGTAGTACGGCTAACACGCTCGCATTACCATTCACATCGCGATAGCCAGCAATAACTGTCCCGCCTGAACGCCAATTGTCGCCCACCG
This sequence comes from Salinivibrio sp. IB282, assembly GCF_001995685.1. Classification (NCBI taxonomy): domain Bacteria; kingdom Pseudomonadati; phylum Pseudomonadota; class Gammaproteobacteria; order Vibrionales; family Vibrionaceae; genus Salinivibrio; species Salinivibrio sp. IB282. The sequence goes on from NZ_MUET01000010.1 coordinate 13,774, forward strand.
CGCGTTCGATTTTATCGCCTGCAACAGGTGTGTGCTCGGCTTGGCCGCTGAGTTTGTACATGGCACGCTTGTTCATGCCTCGATACTTGGCTCGCGCCACAGTTTCTTGGCSGGTGTAACAGCCTTTGGTGAAGCTGATCGCATCCAGCGCCTGAAGGTTTAACGATTGCGGGATAAATTCGCCGCTGGTGGCCTGCTCAATACGGGGTAATGCGGCATCAATATCCCACTTATCCCAATACTCATGGGTGAGCAAGGTCGCAGAGGCTTGATTGATAAGCGCTGTGGCGTTGGCCGCGTCAACCACCAGTAACCAGCGGTGTGGTTCAATGTATACGGCGGTACCCGCTTGCCCTTGGCGAACGTCACCTTGCGGGCCAAAGTGATCGGCCACCCACTTGTCTGCCTGCGTGCCAATCACACCGAGCAACACGGCATCGACTTTTTCAAACGCAATCTTTGAAAAGATGGCGTATTTTTTTACCTCTTGAACTTGGGTGGCTTCAATCGAGGCCGGTTGCACCATGGCGAGCCCGTCTTGGTAATGGAAAAAACGCAGCACAGACCAGATTTTACCTTTTGGATCGCAATGAGCGGCAAGGGTCGATTTATCCTCTGCAAGGCTGGCAATGTCGCAAGTGAGCTGACCTTGTAAGTAGCTTTTTGTATCGTCGCCGCTCACTTTAGTGATTGCCCAGTTATCAAGAGCAACTATCGCCAGTTCAGGCTGTGGGTCACTGGGGTGTGTATCCGCAGGCTCAAAGGCCACGGTTTGATACCATTCGCTCATAACACTCACGCTCTCTGTTGAGAAAATATAGACTCTGTCCCGTATACTAATAGGGAGGATAAAGCTTGTCAGCCTTTGTATTGTAGGGCTATTACGGTGTCTTGCTGATTAACGCTAGAGAGCTCTCAGATTCACCGTTTGTTTTCCGGCAAAAGTAGTCGCCTGATGGCGGCATTGATAGTATGCAAGCACTGACATCATTGATAGAGGTAAGCAATGGTTAACACCGAGGATAAAGCGCGGATTCGTTGGGCATGTCGTCGTGGCATGTTAGAGCTGGATGTGTTGGTTATGCCTTATTTTGAAGCCTGCTACGACACGCTAAATGAACAAGAAAAGCAGGATTTTGTCGCATTTTTGGAAAGCGCAGATCCGGATTTGTTTGCGTGGTTGATGGGGCATGGTAAACCTGACGACCCCAAGATGAAGTCTGTTGTCGATAAGGTCGTCGCTTATAACCGCAGCAAGTTACGTACATAGTCACCTACAGTGCCCGCGTTATGTCACTGTCTGCCTGGTTTTGCTGGGAACGATGGTGACTTGGCTGGCCATGGCGCATGTTTCCCTTCCTTTAAGTGCTCGTGCTGTGCTAACCCTTTGGGCGGTGCGAGACTTGCGCTTTTTCCATGCTCACCTCATCGGTAGCGAGGGGCCTTTTCGCTTTTCCTCTGACGCTTGGGCTGTGATGCCCAATGGACAGTATCGAAAATTATCCTGTGTTTATGCGACCCCATGGCTGCTGGTGCTGACCTCTCGTGTGGATGCGCAATACGTGTATATTTGGCGTCATGGCCTTCCAGATTATCATTTTCGTCTGATTTATCGGCACTGCTGTCAGCAAGGTCGGGATATGATGTGACATATTTGTGACAAACTGATTGCGTGGCTTTACTTTTTCACTTTGTCACCGATATTCAAGGGGCACGGATAAAATCCAATCTGCTCAGATAATGCTGTAGGGTCGCTATGAATATTAAACAAAAACTTTTGTCACTCACCTTGATGTCGGTGTTGGCACTCCTCGCGGTGGCGGCGATTGCGTGGAAGGCGGAAACACGACTGCAAAAAATGCACAATCAGCTAACCACAGTCTCTGATCTTGAGGTGATATTGCTCAACTTACGCCGCAATGAGAAAGACTTTCTCGCGCGCATGGATCCTAAATACCTCTCCCGTTTTGATAATAATGTTGATGCGTTTAATCAGCTGCTGAGTGATTTCCGCGCCCGCAGTGCCTCTCTGGGGTTAGAGACCGCGACCATTGATAAAGTGAAAAGCGCGATGAAAGGATATGCTAGTGGGTTTCGTGATCTGGGTAAGGGCTACCAAACATTGGGGTTAACCCCTGAACAGGGGATCCGCGGACAAATGCAAAACGCGAGCAAGAAAATGGTGGCAGCGACCCAAAATGACATTGTACTGGAGAGTAGCGCTCGCCTGTTAGCCGCAGATGCCAAACTGTTTGTACAAAGCAGTAACCTTGACTACATCGATGAATATCAAAGCCAAATGCAAGAGCTTGAAGATTACCTTCGTGGTGACCTACTGGCGTTGTTTCAAGCGCATCAGACGCAAGTGGACCAAATTGTYGCCCAGAAAAAGACACTGGGGTTAGCGGCGGACAAAGGTTTGCTCGGACAAATTCGTGGCAAAACCCACCAAGTGGAAGAAATGTTTGATGTGCTAAGCCAAGAATATGAGCAGGCCATCGAGCAAGCATTGCGCCAAACCGTGACGTTTACCGGCTCGGCGGTATTAATACTGGCACTGATCATGACAGTGATTTCTTTATGGATGAACCGTGGCATTCAACAGCGTATTTACCGGTTCAGTGAGCAAATGGCTGCCATCACCAAGCAGCGGGATCTGACCCTGAGAGCGGATGAAAACGGGCGTGATGAGATCTCATTGATGGCTAAAGATGTCAATCAGATGCTCGCCAGTGTCCAGGCTATGGTGGTCGACGTGAGTCGCGCCATACAAGCGCTTAACCAAAGTGCAGAGCAGGTGGAATCTCGTACTAAGGAAACAGGCGCCGCCATGACCACCCAGTTAGATGAAACCACCCATGCGGCAACTGCGATGAATGAGATGGAAAGTACCATTCGCGATATCGCGGGCAACACGGATCAGGCCGCGGAGAATGCGCGTACCAGTTTAAGCCGGGCCGAAAATGGACAAAAAGTGGTCGACGATACCAAGGCAATGATCATGACACTGGCAGACACGCTTAGTAATACCAGCAACGAGGTGCTTGAGCTAAGTAAGCTGTCTGAAACCATCGGCTCCGTATTAGATGTGATTAAAGATATCTCTGAGCAAACCAACTTGCTGGCCCTTAACGCGGCGATTGAAGCGGCGCGCGCCGGTGAGCAAGGGCGTGGCTTTGCGGTGGTGGCGGATGAGGTGCGTCAGTTGGCGACCCGTACTCGTGAGTCGACCGATGAAATTTCTGGCATCATTACGTCGTTGCAAGAGCAAACCCAGTCGGTGTCTGAGCGTATGGAGCAAAGCCGAGAAGATGGGGAAACATCTGTGGGTAAAGTGGAAGCGGCCTCGCAAGAGCTATCGCAAATCATGGCAGATATGCAAAACATTATGGATATGAGCACCCACATTGCCACGGCGATCGAGCAACAAAGTTCGGWGGCGAAAGAAGTCAACCAAAACGTGCACAACATTCAAGATATCGCGCAAAACAGTACCGAACGCGCCAACCAGAACCGCGAAGCGGCACACAAGGTGGCCGAAGAAGCGGCGCACCTTGAGCGTGCAGTGAGCGAGTTTAAAAGCGAATAACCACGATGATATCCAGTAAAAAGGCCAGCCTCGTGAGGCTGGCCTTTTTCGTTAAAGCAGCAGACGGCGCGAAACCCACTAGCAGGGCTGGTCCGGGATTAACACGGTGGGACCGGATTGCTCGTTAGGCTCAGGGTAATCAATGGTGTAGTGAAGGCCGCGGCTTTCTTTACGTTGCATGGCACAACGAACCATGAGTTCTGCCACCTGTAAAAGGTTACGTAATTCCAACAGGTTGTTTGAGACCCGGAAATTCGCATAGTACTCATGTGTTTCTTGCTTGAGCAGCTCGATACGGCGTAGTGCTCGTTCTAACCGTTTGGTTGAGCGGACAATGCCCATGTAATCCCACATAAAAAGACGTAATTCATGCCAGTTGTGCTGGATCACCACTTCTTCGTCAGAACAAATGACCTGACTTTCATCCCAAGGGGGGAGTGCGGTATGGGGCTCGATATGGTCTGAGTGCGCTTTAATATGTTCAGCCGCTGACCACGCATACACCACACACTCTAGCAGCGAGTTAGAGGCCATACGGTTGGCCCCATGCAAGCCGGTGTAGCTTACTTCCCCAATCGCGTATAAGCCGGGCAAGTCTGTGGTGCCGTTTTTATCCACCATCACGCCACCACAGGTGTAGTGGGCGGCAGGGACAATAGGGATCGGCTCTTTGGTCAGATCGATGCCGTATTGTTTGAGCTTTTCGTAGATGGTGGGGAAGTGTTTGATCACAAAGTCAGGGTCTTTGTGGCTGATGTCGAGATACATGCAGTCGGCGCCAAGGCGCTTCATCTCGTAGTCAATCGCTCGGGCCACCACATCACGCGGGGCAAGCTCGCCGCGTGCGTCGAAGTCTGACATAAAGCGTGAGCCATCTGGGCGTTTTAAGTGTGCGCCTTCACCGCGTAACGCTTCCGTGAGCAAAAAGTTGCGCGCGTCTGGATGGTACAGGCACGTAGGATGAAACTGGTTGAATTCTAAGTTGGCGACGCGACAACCTGCCCGCCATGCCATGGCGATGCCATCACCGGATGACACATCGGGGTTAGAGGTATATTGATACACTTTGGAAGCACCGCCAGTGGCGAGCACCACATAGTTAGTGCGCACGGTCTCAACCACTTCTTGGTTTCGGTTCCAGATGTAGGCCCCGAGCACGTGGTTAGCGCCACCCAATCCGACTTTTTTACGGGTGATGATATCCAGCGCATTGTGCCGCTCGAGCAGGGTGATATTTGGGTGCTGACGGACATTGTCTTGCAGAGAGTTTTGCACGGCCATCCCGGTGGCATCGGCGGTATGCAAGATACGGCGATGGCTATGGCCGCCTTCACGGGTTAAATGATACCGAGGGGTGTCGTCGTCGCTATCTTCTTGATCGAACGGGACACCGCCATCAATTAACCACTGCACGCAATCTTTAGCATTGCGAGCAATAAAGTCCACGACCTGGGTATCGCAGATACCTGCACCCGCGATTTGGGTATCTTCGACATGAGACTCGACCGAGTCTTGCTCGTCAAACACCGCGGCAATACCGCCCTGTGCGTAAAGCGTGGCCCCTTCGCTGAGCGGGCCTTTGCTCAATACAATCACCTTGTGGGTTGGCGCTAAGCGGAGCGCCAGTGACAAGCCAGCGGCACCACTGCCGATAACTAGCACGTCACATTGATGTTCCTGGGTTGTGGTCGTCATGATCCCTAATCCTCTTTCTGCGCACCCAATGTTACACCAATTTGACGTAGCTGCGCGCGGTAAGATCAAATCCCGTACCGCTTGGGTGAAAGTTTGCAACCATGGCATGGTTCGGGCGACAATGCCCTCAGTCAAAGAGACCGTCTTTGACCATTCCGTCACAGTAATGTGATTCAACGCATAATAAAACCAACATGGTGAGGAACTTTTCGCCGGCTGGATTATCGAATCGTGTGCGAAAGCTCGCAAGCGGGTTTAACCGCGCTCTGACAACGTCGGGCCTAGAATTTCGATAATCGGGCGGAAAGATCAACCAAGGAGTAAACGCTCGAATGGGCGAGCAGCTAACCGACCAGGTTCTAATAGAACGTGTACAGAATGGTGACAAGCAAGCTTTCAATCTGTTAGTCGTCAAATATCAGAATAAGGTATGTAACCTTATCGCCCGCTATGTCGGTACACACAGTGGCGATATTCCAGATATTGCGCAAGAGGCGTTTATCAAAGCGTATCGTGCATTGCCGGGATTTCGGGGCGAGAGTGCGTTTTATACTTGGCTGTATCKCATTGCTGTGAACACCGCAAAAAACCATTTGGTGGCGCAAGGACGACGTCCGCCAGGCAGCGATATTGATGCCGACGAAGCAGAAAATTACGAAAGTGGGGGGTCTTTAAAAGAAATATCGAACCCTGAAAACTTGATGTTGTCAGATGAGTTAAGACAGGTGGTATTTTCGACCATAGAAACACTGCCTGACGACTTAAGAACCGCAATTACCTTACGGGAGCTCGATGGGCTCAGTTATGAGGAAATTGCACAGGTAATGGATTGTCCAGTCGGTACGGTGCGGTCGCGTATTTTCCGAGCGCGTGAAGCGGTTGAAAAACGCATCCGGCCACTGATGAAACGGTAACGAGTTTTACTGGCTGCATGACGGTGACTTGAATGACGGATAGAGAAAAAATTTCAGCGTTATTGGATGGCGAATTAGTGGATACGTCAGTGATCCACGAGATTGAGCGAGATGATAATGCGCAACAGGCTTGGGGGCGTTTTAGCACCATTCGCGATGTGATGCGTGGTGAGGCACCCAGCTCTTTGCAATGGAACATTGCCGATTCTGTAGCGTCCGCGCTGGAAGCAGAACCTGCTTATCAAGGCGATCATCTTGATAATAATGTGCACCCGATGCACGAGTCACAGCCGCGTCCGGAAAAGGCGCGTCGCCACTTACCAGGGTGGCTGCAGCAACTGACGCAGGTAAGCGTTGCCGCGTGTGTCTCGTTGGCCGTGATCGTGGGCGTGCAGCACTATAATCAGTCTGATGCGAGTTCGCCGGTGGCCAGTACGCAAACCCAGCCGCCCGTACTCGAAACCATTCCTTTTGCAGGGGCTGCTGAACCCGTGAGTTTGAGTCGTGACGATCTACGTGCCACGCCTTCTGAGGCAGAGTTGATGGAGCAGCGTCGCCGCGTCAATGCCATGCTCAAAGACTATGAATTGCAGCTTCGCTTGAATAAGGATAGGCTGTCTAACCATCAGACAATGGCACCGTCGACAAGCAGTAATAATCAATGAAAAAAACTCTGATCGGTGCGCTTGCGCTGATCAGTTTGATGTCTGCGCAAGCCTCGGCCGAACCCTCTGCCGAGGCTTTGTTACATCAAATGGATACCGCAAGCGACACCCTAGATTATGAAGTGTCCTACATCTTGGTAGGTAAAAATAGCCTCGAACCCCTTCGCTTTCGTCATGCTCAAGTTGGGGATGATGCTTATGGCCACCTTATGTATCTCAGTGGCCCACCGCGAGAAGTGATCCGTCGAGGCGGTGAAATCAGTTATTTTGAACCCGGCTACGACCCTTTCACCATTGCCAGTGATCATATGGTTGCGCCTTTGCCAACGCTTATCCAAGCCGATATCGATGTGCTGGCTAACCATTATGATTTTGTTTCTATGGGGCACGCGCGTGAAGCGGGGATGGATTGCCAAGTAGTTCGAATTACACCGAAAGACGGGGAGCGCTATTCGTACGTATTATGGTTAGATGAGAACAGCAAACTCCCTGTTAGAGCGGATTTGCTCGACCGTGATGGCGATCCGCTTGAGCAATATCGTGCGTTGTCGTTGGTCGTCTCGTCACAAATCAGTACCTCGATGCAAAAGCTGGCTGAGCTGGCTCTGCCACCGGTACTAACCTTGCCGCAAACCACGCAGCGCTCCGACTTGGATTGGCAGGTCACTGCGTTACCCGAGGGATTTGAGCCTGTGTACAGCAATCGCCACCGTTTGATGATGACCAAGCGCGCGGTGGAGAGTCAGATGTTTAGTGATGGCCTATTTAGCTTTTCTGTGTATCTTGCCAAAGCCGATGATGTCTCGGTGCGTAAGCAAATTGTTCGCCAAGGTCGGCGCACACTGCATAGCGTGACCAGTGGCAATGCAGAAATTACGGTGGTCGGCGATATACCGCCTGAAACCGCTAAACGGGTGGCGGAGTCTGTCCGTATTATTGATATGCCCGCGAGTCAGTCAGAGCAGGGGGTCGAACCATGATCAAAGCATTGGCAGAAGTCACCAGTTACCAAGATGGTTGGTTGTCATTGGCCTGCCAGCAGCAAACCAGTTGCGGTAGCTGCCAGTCACAAAGCCAATGTGGCACTGGTATTGTGTCCAAAGCCCTTCCGGGTAAGGTTAAACACCTCAAGGTGCGCGCGCCAAAACCCTTGCCAGCCGGCACCTTAGTTGAAATCGGCTTGGGTGAGGCGACCTTGTTACGCTCCGCGTTATTGGTCTACATGGTCCCTCTGGCGATGATGCTAATAGGGGCATTGCTCGGGCAATTCTTCTTCGCCACACTTGCCGGCAGCGGGGAAGGCGGGGTGATCGCATTAAGTCTAGGGCTGGGCGCGGTTGGTGTGGCGCTCGCCCGTTACCTCGCACCGCGTATCGGTACCCAAGATGAGCAACAACCTCTGCTTTTACGCGTGATGGGGGAGCCGGTCTCAGACTTGTCCGTCATAAATACCACACAGCAGGATAGCGACTAGCCACTATTTTCGGTAGAATCGCGCTCACTTGATCTTAGGATCCCATTCTTATTGATAACGAGTAAGTCACTCCAACACATGAAGCATATTCGTAACTTTTCGATCATCGCCCATATTGACCACGGTAAGTCGACGCTTTCTGACCGACTGATTCAAGTATGTGGCGGCCTAACTGACCGGGAAATGGCAGATCAAGTTCTTGATTCAATGGATCTGGAACGTGAACGCGGTATCACCATCAAAGCACAAAGTGTGACACTGAACTACAAAGCCAAAGACGGCAATGTGTATCAGCTCAACTTCATCGATACGCCAGGACACGTTGACTTCTCTTATGAGGTGTCACGCTCGCTCAAGGCGTGTGAAGGTGCTTTGCTGGTGGTCGATGCAGGACAAGGGGTTGAGGCACAGACGCTCGCCAACTGCTACACCGCCATTGATATGGACCTGGAAGTGGTACCTGTTCTGAATAAGATTGACTTGCCAGCCGCTGATCCTGATCGCGTGGCGCAAGAAATTGAGGACATTGTCGGTATCGAAGCGATTGAAGCGACTCGCTGCTCGGCGAAAACCGGCATGGGTGTTGATGATGTCCTTGAAGACATTGTACGCCAGATCCCGCCTCCACAAGGGGATCCTGATGCGCCAACGCAAGCGCTGATTATTGACTCCTGGTTTGATAAATACCTGGGCGTGGTGTCTTTGGTGCGTATTCGTGAAGGCTCGCTGAAAAAAGGCGACAAAGTGAAAATCATGAGCACGGGCCAAGAATGGAACGTGGACAGCATTGGTATTTTCACGCCTAAGCGTAAAGAGCTTAATGGCCTGCAAACTGGTGAAGTTGGCTGGGTGATCTGCGGGATCAAAGATATCCTCGGTGCACCAGTGGGCGATACTATCACCCATGCTAAAAACGGCTGTGAAAAACGCATCGAAGGTTTCCAGCAAGTGAAGCCGCAAGTGTATGCCGGACTTTTCCCGATTTCATCGGATGATTACGAAAGCTTCCGTGATGCTTTGGATAAGCTGAGCCTGAATGATGCTTCTTTGTTCTTTGAGCCGGAAAGCTCGGCGGCACTGGGCTTTGGTTTCCGTTGTGGCTTCCTTGGCATGCTGCACATGGAAATCATCCAAGAGCGGTTGGAGCGCGAGTATAACCTCGATCTTATCACCACCGCCCCGACTGTAGTGTACGAGGTGAGCAAAAATGATGGCGAGATCATTTACGTTGACAGCCCATCCAAACTGCCACCAATCAATGATATTGAGGCGATTGGTGAGCCGATCTCGCGTTGTAATATATTGGTGCCGAGTGAGTTTGTCGGTAACGTCATTTCACTGTGCGTAGAAAAGCGTGGTGTGCAGGTTGATATGGTTTATCACGGTAACCAAGTGGCACTGACCTATGATATTCCGATGGCTGAAGTGGTCCTCGATTTCTTTGACCGGATAAAGTCGACGTCGCGCGGTTACGCATCGTTAGATTATAACTTCGAGCGCTATGAAGTCTCTGACATGGTGCGGGTGGATATCCTCCTTAACGGTGAACGTGTCGATGCGCTGGCGATTATCACTCACCGTGCACACGCACAGCCGCGTGGTCGCGAGTTGGTGGAAAAAATGAAAGAGTTTATTCCTCGCCAACAGTTTGATATTGCTATCCAAGCCACGATTGGCAACCATATTATTGCCCGTTCGACGGTGAAACAGTTACGCAAAAACGTGACCGCGAAGTGTTACGGTGGTGACGTGAGTCGTAAGAAGAAGCTTCTGCAAAAGCAAAAAGAAGGTAAAAAGCGAATGAAGCAGGTCGGTAATGTCGAGCTGCCGCAAGAAGCCTTTTTGGCCATTTTGCACGTGGGCAAAGATAAATAACGACGGACTCCATTATGGCCAATACGTTTTCTTTGATTTTAGTGCTGGTGACCTTGGTCACCGGCATTGTTTGGGCGTTAGATAAATACCGCTGGGCACCGCGTCGTCGTCAGACAGCAGGGGAAACCCTCAAGGTGTCAGCGCGTGAACTGGATGCTGAACAAGTCGCTAAAGTGTCGCCTCAACCGAGCTGGGTTGAAAATATGGCGTCTATTTTTCCAGTGATCGCGGTGGTACTGGTGCTGCGCTCGTTTATTTATGAGCCGTTCCAAATTCCATCCGGTTCGATGATGCCTACCTTATTGGTCGGGGACTTCATCTTGGTGGAAAAGTTTGCCTATGGCTTACGCGATCCTGCCTTCCACACTGAAATTGTCGAAACCGGCAAACCAGAGCGTGGTGATATCGTGGTGTTCAAATACCCACCTCAGCCCAATATTGATTATATTAAGCGTGCGGTGGGGCTGCCCGGCGATACCGTGGTGTATGAAGACAAGCGCCTATGTATTCAGCCCAAGGGCGAATCCCAGTGCCAGCCGGTGCCGATTGACGACATTCAGCCAAGCGCGTTTGTGCAAGCGGGCATTAACTTGGTACAAGCACAGGAGCAACTGGGTGAACAGTCTCACCAGATCCTTGTCCATCCGAAAAAACGTGACCGCGTGAGTGCGTACCAGCCACGCCCTGGCGTCAACCGCTGGGTCGTGCCAGAAGGACACTACTTTATGATGGGAGATAACCGCGATAATAGCGCCGATAGTCGCTTCTGGGGCTTTGTCCCTGAGCGCAATCYCGTGGGCAAAGCCGTCGCTATTTGGGTCAGCTTTGAATTTGAGCGCTCCAGTGATAGCTGGCTACCATCGTGGGTACCGACAGGCATTCGCTTTAACCGTATTGGTGGAATTGATTAATTCTGGACTATGATGACAAAACTAACAGATAAGTTGCAGCGTGATATCGGCTACCAATTTAGCAACGCTGCGTTACTCGAATTGGCGTTAACGCACCGCAGTGCCAACGGCACCCATAATGAGCGTCTGGAATTTTTAGGCGACTCGATTTTGAGCTTTGTAATTGCCGAGGATCTTTACCACCGTTTTCCGAAAGTGGACGAAGGCGACATGAGCCGCATGCGGGCCACCTTGGTCAGGGGGAACACCTTGGCAGAGATTGGGCGCGAGTTTTCTCTGGGCGAAGTGATGCGACTTGGCCCAGGAGAACTTAAAAGTGGCGGATTTCGTCGTGACTCGATTCTCGCTGACGCCGTAGAAGCCTTGATTGGCGCGATCTTTTTAGACAGTGATATCAACCGGGTACAAGCCATTATTTTAAATTGGTATCAACACCGTCTCGAGACCATTCAACCTGGCGCGAGTCAAAAGGATCCGAAAACCCGATTGCAAGAGCACCTGCAGGGTAAACGCAAACCCTTGCCGTCCTACACGGTGATGAAGGTGCGCGGCGAGGCACATAACCAAGAATTTACGGTAGAGTGCCAGGTATCAGGACTGGAGTGTTCTGTGATTGGAAAAGGCAGCAGTCGTCGCAAGGCAGAGCAAGCGGCTGCAGAACTCGCGTTACAGAAGTTAACATAATGACTGATACACAGCGCTGTGGCTTTATTGCCATTGTAGGCCGGCCGAACGTCGGCAAATCAACATTACTAAACCGCTTAGTGGGGCAAAAGCTGTCGATCACTTCGCGTAAACCGCAAACGACACGTCACCGCATCATGGGGGTTGATACCCGTGATAATTATCAAGCGGTCTACGTGGATACCCCAGGGCTGCATATCGAGGAAAAGCGCGCGATCAACCGCTTGATGAACCGCGCGGCGAATAGCTCGTTAACCGATGTTGAACTGGTGTTATTTTTGGTCGATGGCACCCATTGGACCAAAGACGATGAGATGGTGCTCAACAAGTTGGCACGCTCTGGTCTGCCAACGGTCTTATTGGTTAATAAAGTCGATAATGTGAAAGAGAAAACCGAGCTCTTTCCACACCTACAAACCTTGTCGGAGAAGATGGAGTTTGTTGACGTGATCCCGGTGTCGGCGAAACACGGCACCAATATCGATGTGGTTGAGCAGAAGGTACGTGATGCCTTACCGGAAAGTGAGTTTTACTTTCCTGAAGAATATATCACTGACCGCTCTCAGCGTTTTATGGCCTCCGAAATTATCCGCGAAAAGCTGATGCGCTTTACCGGTGAAGAGCTGCCTTACTCGGTCACCGTCGAAATTGAGCGCTTTGACTACAATCCAGAAACGGACGGCTTTCATATCAATGGGTTGATCTTGGTTGAGCGCAATGGCCAAAAGAAAATGGTCATTGGTAAAGGCGGTGAGAAGATCAAGCGCATTGGCCGTGAAGCGCGTTTAGATATGGAAGAGCTGTATGAGCGCAAGGTGTATCTTGAGCTTTGGGTAAAAGTGAAGTCAGGTTGGGCCGACGATGAACGTGCCCTGCGTAGCCTCGGCTATATTGACGATCTCTAAGCGATCGACGGATTCCAGTCGCGATGCGAGGAGGGATTGAGTGGACGGGTTTCAACGCGGCTTTGTATTGCATACACGCCCTTACAGTGAATCCAGTCTGCTTTTGGATATCTTTTCTGAGCACGAGGGGCGCGTTACTCTGCTTGCCAAAGGGGCACGTCGGCCACGCTCGGCGATAAGAGGGGCCTTGCAGCCTTTTACCCCTTTGCTGCTCAAATGGGGCGGACGTGGTGAACTGCGCACCTTACGCAGTGCCGAAGCCACAGGTCTCGCCCTGCCGTTGTCAGGTAATGCCCTGTATTCCGGCTTCTACCTCAACGAGCTGGTAATGCGTGTATTGGAGCCTCACACGCCTTATCCCGCGCTATTTCATGACTATGTGACCGCACTGACCCAGCTGGCTCGCTACAATAATCCCGAGCCAGCCCTGCGTTGTTTTGAGCTCGCGGTGTTAGAAGCTTTGGGCTATGGGGTTGATTTTCTTCATTGTGCTGGCAGCGGTGACCCGATTAACGATAACATGACGTACTTATATCGCGAGCAGCAAGGCTTTGTGGCATCGATCATGAAAAGCCAACACCGACAATTTACGGGGGCCGATCTACGTGCATTAGCGATGCGTCACTTTGAGACAGTCGAACAGCTACGTGCTGCCAAGCGTTTTACGCGTATGGCGCTTAAGCCCTATCTTGGCCCCAAGCCGCTCAAAAGCAGAGAATTGTTTAGAAGGAAATAATCATGGATAAAATCTACTTGGGTGTGAACATTGACCACATCGCGACCGTGCGCAATGCGCGTGGCACCGCGTATCCGGATCCGGTTCATGCTGCTGAGTTGGCAGAGCGTGCAGGCGCGGCCGGGATCACGGTTCACTTGCGTGAAGATCGCCGCCACATCACTGATCGTGATGTTCGTTTCCTCAAAGAAACCTTGCAAACCCGGATGAACTTGGAAATGGCGGTCACCGATGAAATGGTCGAGATAGCGTTGGAGACCCAGCCTGAGTTTGTATGTTTGGTGCCAGAAAAGCGTGAAGAGCTGACCACCGAAGGTGGCCTCGATGTCGCGGGCCAGCTGGATAAAGTCAAAGCGGCGACCCAAACATTGACGGACGCAGGGATTAAAGTGTCTTTATTTATCGATGCTGACCGTAAGCAAATTGAAGCCGCTCACCAGTGTGGAGCGCCGTTTATTGAACTACACACGGGGCATTATGCCGATGCTGCGACCGACAATGATCGCCAAGCCGAGCTGAAGAAAATTTCCGCGGCGGCCAGTTATGCGGTTGATTTGGGGATCAAAGTGAATGCCGGCCACGGATTAACTTATCACAACGTGACCCCGATAGCGGCGATGCCAGAAATGCATGAACTGAATATTGGCCACGCGATTATTGGCCGTGCCATGTTCGATGGCTTGCAAAAAGCGGTCGCGGACATGAAAGCTATTATGGAAGCGGCGCGTCGATAAATGGCGATCGCAGGGATTGGCACAGACATTGTTGAGATTGCGCGTGTGGAAAAAGCGCTCGCGCGTCAACCGCGGTTTGCGGTCAGGATCCTAACCGAAACCGAGCAAGCCAGCCTGGCATGCCATAAAACCCCCGGCCGTTTCCTAGCTAAACGCTTTGCGGCCAAAGAAGCTGCCGCCAAAGCACTGGGCACCGGCATTGCCAACGGCGTGACATTTCACGATTTTACCATTACCAATCAGGCTTCGGGCCAGCCGGCATTGCACTTTTCGGGTCGCGCGGCAGAGCTGGCACATGCGCGTGGCATTGCGCATTGCTGGCTGACGCTATCCGATGAAAAAGCGTATGCTATCGCGCATGTGGTGTTAGAGCGCGCATAATCTTACTGCCTATAAGGTGACACTTCACGCGGTGTGACTTTGGGTGTGTTGAGGTGGGCCTCTCCGGGCCCACTGCCATCCTTTTTTAGTCGTTTTGTGAAGCATCCAAGTATTGTGGTGCCAACTGCTCAATGTGCGCAATTTCATCTTGCAGCTCTAACAGCTCTGGCTCAATGGTGGCAATATCCGCCCCGGCTTTWAATTGAGTCTCTAGCTCATGACATAAGCTTTTTAGCTGCGGGACACCGCTATACGCGCAACTCCCATGGAGCTTGTGAATAGCGTGCCATAACGGATCCGTCTCTAACTCTCCCGCCAATGCTTGCTCAACCGCCTCGTTTACCGACTCAAACGAGGCAAGCAGCATGGCGAGCATTTCTTTGGCCAAGTCGGTTTTCCCTGCTGCTTGATGCAGTGCCCGTTGCCAATCTAGGTGTCGTGCACTTTGGTCTTGGCTCGCTGAAGGACTTGGAGATGGCACGCTCTGCGCTTGAGAGGCTGCGTCATCAAGGTGCAGCCAGCGTGCGAGGGTACTCTCCAGCATGGCTT
Source organism: Salinivibrio sp. IB282 (assembly GCF_001995685.1). Taxonomy (NCBI): domain Bacteria; kingdom Pseudomonadati; phylum Pseudomonadota; class Gammaproteobacteria; order Vibrionales; family Vibrionaceae; genus Salinivibrio; species Salinivibrio sp. IB282. The sequence goes on from NZ_MUET01000010.1 coordinate 28,886, forward strand.
CTTCAATCGGCTTGGTAAGATAATCATCCATTCCCGCCTCGAGCAGTCGCTCACGCTCTCCGGGCATCGCGTGGGCGGTGACGGCAATAATCGGTGTTTGTTGATTGAATCCCGCTTTACGAATTTCTTGGCTGGCGGTGACACCGTCCATTTCTGGCATCTGGATGTCCATCAAAATAATGTCAAACGCTTGCTGGTGGGCAAGCGCGACCGCTTTGACTCCATCTTCTGCGGTGATCACCTTCTCGACCCGTTCGGCGAGCAAGGCAGTGATCAGCTTTAAGTTGGCTGGATTATCATCGACGGTCATCACCGTATAAGGCGCTTTTTGTGATGCACTGGGTTTGGGCAGAGGAAGCGGCGTGGCGTCAGGCGAGCCGATTAATGCCTCCAACAGCTTACGTTGTGGAATAGGTTTGGCAATACAAGCGCTTACCCCGGCTTTTAAGAGATGCTCAGAGGCTTCTAGTTCCGTGGTAGGCAAGCATACCACCACGGATTGTGCTTGCTGCTCGCAGACCTGTACCGCTTGTTGCATCGCATCCAGATCCGGCATGCTTCCCGCATCGAAACAGAGCAGGGCAAAGTGATAATGACGGTCTGTCAGCACATTGGTGCCAGATGCGGTGTCCACATTCAGCCCCACTTGCGTCAGTCGCTTGCGCAAAATCTCGCGGGTACGCGCATTCGGCTCAACGATCACGATGTCGCGCCCCACCAAGGGTTCAATGTCAAGCGGCTGTGACACTGGCAAATCGGTTTGGGTGAGCTGCAGGGTAAACCAGAAACTTGAGCCTTGGTGTAGACGACTGGTAAAGCCAATATCGCCGCCCATTTGCTGGACCAGCTTCTGTGTGATCACCAGGCCAAGGCCGGTTCCCCCATAGCGGCGTGAGATACTGGCGTCCGCCTGCCTAAAGGCTTGGAAAAGCTGTGCTTGCTGGCGTTCGGAAATGCCAATGCCAGTATCTTTAACCATTAACTGTAGCTCAACGGTTTCATCGTGAAGCTGCTTGAGATCGACACTGACATCAATATTGCCGCGTTCAGTAAACTTGGCGGCATTCCCAATCAGGTTTATCAGTACTTGTTGAATACGGAGTGGATCGCCCACAGCCCCAGTGGGAATGCGTGCATCGGTGCGTAGGGTAAGTTCTAATCCTTTCTCGTGTGCCATTGGCGCAAGCAGGCGCATCACTTCATCAAGCATGTCCTGAACATCAAAGGGAATATTTTCCAGCAGCAATTTACCTGCTTCTAACTTAGAGAAATCAAGGATGTCATTGATGATGGTGAGTAGGTTGTTGGCCGACTTTTCAATGGTGAGCAAGTAGTCACGCTGGCTGCTGCTGAGCTCAGTTTTGAGCATTTGACGGGTAAAGCCAATCACCCCGTTTAGAGGGGTACGCAGCTCGTGAGACATGTTGGCCAAAAATTCTGATTTTACCCGCGCCGCTTCTTGCGCATTTTTCTTGGCGATATCGAGTTCAACGTTTTGAATTTCTAGCTGTTCGAGGGTTTCGCGCAGATCACAGGTTGCTTGGTCAATGCTTTGCTGCATTTCTAAGTGGTACTCTGACAACGAAATCGCCATCGCATTAATGCCGTTTTTCAAGGTATCCAACTCACCGAGCAGCTCTCCTTCAATCCGGACATCAAGATGGCCGCGCCGAATTCTATCGACCAAGGTCACCATGTTACCAATCGGRTGGGTGACATCCGCAATTAAGCGATAGGCAAAAAAGCACGACAATATCCCGCCTAAAGCAACCATCACCAGTGCAGTGATCATCTCTTGGTATTGCTTTAACCGCACCGAACTTAAATCCAGCTCCATGGCTATATAGCCCAGCGGGCGCTCAACATTGAGCCCGGGGGTAAACCGACCAATCTCCAAAATGGGGGCGCGCAGAATCAAGGTATCCTGCTGTTGGCTTATCTGCAGTTGTGTGGGGATGGGTTGGCCACTGTCAACCGAGAGCATGGCCAGATCGCGATGATAGTTCGAGGTGACAAACAGCTCATTGCGACGATCGAACACCGCAATACTGCGCACAAATTGCGAGTGTTGGCGGTGAGCAAAGCCAATCAACCGACGCACATTTTCACGACTATCATTTTTTAACCCCACTTCACTGGCAATCGCCAGCGGCTCAATGATCGCAGAGCCGGTGACAGTGAGTTGTTGCTCGAGGTCTTGGTAGCGGGTGCTGGTAAAAAACGCACTCAGCAGTAAGCCGACAATGAGGGTCGGAGCGATGGTCAGAACGGAGACACGGGTGCGGAGGCCATATTTGGTCATGCTAGATAAACTATGGGAAAATGATCACGATATTTAGCCGCCAGTGTACATGATTCAATCACAAAATAGTCAGCGAACTATCACAACTCCCACTGGCAGGATCTCTTGACTGGCTTGATGACAAGCTTTTAACACTGGAATAAATCATGGCGCGCTTTTTTAAGCCCGAGAAAAAGAAAAAGGTTGAGCAAAAGCATCAACTACTGACGATAAAACGCCTGGATCATCATGGTGACGGCGTCGGTTTTTGGCAGAAAAAGCCTGTCTTTGTCCCAGGCACCTTGCCCGGCGAGCAAGCCCTGGTGCAATTGACCGAGCAAAAGCGCCAATATGCGCGCGGTCAGCTTATTAAGTTGGATAGCCATGCGGCGCAGCGTGTTGAGCCTGGTTGCCCGCTCTATCAGCAATGTGGCGGTTGCAGCCTTCAGCACTTGAGTCATCAAGGGCAGGTGGCGCACAAGCAGCAAGCGCTGAATGAATTAATGCAAAAATTTGCCGGTGATGAGATCACGCTGTCAACGCCGATAGAGGATGCGCCGTGGCATTATCGCCGCCGTGCGCGTATCAGCTTACAAGTTGATAAAAAAGGCGCATTGGCGATGGGCTTTCGTGCGCGTCAGCGCAGCGCCATTATCGATGTCAGTCATTGCCCGGTGTTAAGCGAGCCATTAAATCACATCTTGGCTGGATTACGCGCCTGTTTAGATAGCTTGCGTGGTCGCCGAATTTTAGGCCATTTGGATCTTATCGAAGCCGATAATACGCGTGTGGTGTCGCTACGCACCACCAAGGTTTTACACAGTGATGACCGCCATACCTTAATGGAATGGGCGCAGGCACAAGATTGCACACTGTATTTACACCAAGGTGATAGGGATGCCGAGCGTTTGACGGGGCCAGCCCCCTACTATCAAGTGGCTGGTTGCCAATTGGCGTTTGCCCCCAGTGACTTTATTCAGGTGAACGCTAGGGTCAATCAACAAATGGTGGCGCAGGCACGCGAGTGGTTAGCACTGGAGAAAGACGATCGCGTGCTGGATCTTTTTTGTGGCTTGGGTAACTTTAGTGTGCCGATGGCTCAGCATGTTAGCCAAGTGGTTGGCGTTGAAGGCGTACAGGCGATGGTTAATCAAGCGGCGGATAACGCAGCGGCCAACCAGTGTGATAATGCCTCTTTTTATCAAGCCGATTTAAACAGCGACCAGCTGATGGGTGAGTGGGTGCAACAGGATTTTACCAAAATCTTACTCGATCCGGCACGCGCAGGGGCTGCTGGTGTCATAGACTTTGTGGCACAATCTAAGGCTTCACATATTGTTTATGTGTCTTGTAATCCAGCCACGTTGGCACGTGATGCACGTGTACTGCTCGATAACGGCTATCAGTTAGTGAAGCTGGGTATGTTGGATATGTTTCCACAAACAGGACACATGGAGTCGATGGCCTTGTTTATGCCGGTAAAGAAAAAATAGGCATCAATAAGCGTGGCCCTTGTGGCCGATCGATACGGATACGCCTCTCTGGTCAGTTTGAGAGATAAGGATAGGAACGGTTATGGTTGCGGTACGAGAAGCCCACCTACATGAAAACGAAGCGTTTGAACTCAGCACTTGGGTAAAGCGGTTAGGGCAAGACGCATCGACCACCCAAGCGCTGGTGGATGCTTACCAATACTGCCGAGCATTGAGCGAGGAGGAGTCAGATCTCAGCCAACCATTGTGGCGTGGCCGAGAGATGATCGAAATTCTCGTCACCTTAAGTATGGATGCCGATACCTTGTTGGCTGCCCTGTTTTTTCCCGTGGTGGAAGCCAAGCTCGTCAGTCTAGAGACCCTTGCTGACACCTATTCGACGTCGATTGTTTCCCTGATTGAAGGGGTGCAACAGACGGCCGCTATCCGTCACTTAAATACCCAAACCGAGACAGAAGCAACCTCGTCTCAGGTCGACAATGTTAGGCGTATGCTGTTGTCGATGGTGGAAGATTTTCGCTGCGTGGTAATAAAACTGGCGGAGCGTATCTGTTACTTGCGTGAGGTGAAAGATGCCTCGGAATCGGTTCGCCAACAAGCGGCAAAAGAAAGTGCGAACATCTACGCCCCTTTAGCCAACCGGTTAGGGATTGGCCAGTTAAAGTGGGAGTTGGAAGACTACGCGTTCCGTTACCAGCATGCGCAAACCTACAAACAAATCGCCAAGCAACTCGCGGAACGACGGATTGACCGTGAGAACTACATCACCGCCTTTGTAGCAGATCTTCAGCAGGCGATGGAAGCGTCCAACATTAATGCGCAAGTCTATGGCCGCCCCAAACACATTTACAGTATTTGGCGCAAAATGCAGAAAAAGAACCTGCAATTTGACGAGTTGTTTGACGTGCGTGCGGTACGCATCATCGCTGAAGAGCTACAAGACTGTTACGCCGCATTGGGGGCGGTGCACACCAAATTCCGCCATCTACCCAAAGAGTTTGATGACTACGTCGCTAATCCGAAACCGAATGGTTATCAATCCATCCATACCGTAGTGTTAGGGCCGGAAGGTAAACCGGTAGAAATTCAAATCCGCACCAAGCAAATGCACGATGATGCAGAGCTTGGGGTTGCGGCACACTGGAAGTACAAAGAAGGGGCGGCCAGTGGGCGCAGTGGGTACGACGAGAAAATTACCTGGCTGCGTAAACTGTTAGCATGGCAAGAAGAAATGTCAGACTCGGGTGAAATGCTCGATGAGCTGCGCAGCCAAGTGTTTGACGATCGCGTCTATGCCTTTACTCCGCGCGGTGATGTGGTGGACTTGCCCAGCGGTGCCACACCGTTGGATTTTGCTTACCATATTCACTCCGAGGTCGGGCATCGGTGTATCGGTGCCAAAGTGGAAGGGCGTATTGTTCCGTTCACCTATCACCTTCAAATGGGCGATCAGGTAGAGATCATTACCCAAAAAGAGCCCAACCCCTCGCGAGATTGGCTAAATCCCAGCCACGGCTTTGTGAATTCCAGCCGGGCACGTGCCAAAATTAATGCCTGGTTCCGCAAACAAGATAAAGATAAGAACATTGCCGCGGGTAAAGAGATCTTGGATACCGAGCTACAAAAAATTGGCGGTACCAGTAAAGATGCAAACTTGGCGCTAAAACGCTTTAACGTGAATACCTTAGATGAATTGTACGCTGGGATAGGTAGCGGCGATTTGCGCATTAATCAGGTGGTTAACCATATCAATGGCCTGATTAACAAGCCAAGCTTGGAAGAAGAAGAGCAGCAGCTATTAGAAAAACTACAACAAAGCGAGCAAAAGCCGAATACGGGCAAGGCACACCGTGATGCAGTGGTGGTTGAAGGGGTCGATAACCTCATGACTCACTTGGCGCGTTGTTGTCAGCCACTACCGGGTGATGAGATCAAAGGTTTTGTTACTCAAGGGCGAGGCATTTCTGTGCACCGCGCTGACTGTGAGCAACTCAACGAACTGAGTCACCACGCGCCCGAGCGCATTATTGCCACGGTTTGGGGCAAAGGGCACATTGGCCAATATCATGTGCGTATCCGCTTATCTGCCAATGAGCGCACCGGGTTGGTGAAAGATATTAATACCGTGTTGAGCAATGAGAAAGCACGCGTAGCGGGCATGCAAAGTCGCGTGGATTATAAAAAGCAAATGTCTATCATGGATTTTGATTTGGAAATCTCCGATCTCGACACCCTGAGCCGCGTGGTTAACCGGCTTGAACAAGTGAAAGACGTAGTTGAGGCTAAACGTCTTCGCTAATTATTTCTCGCCCTGTCTCGACAGGGCGTTTTTTTAGAAGGAACACTTTCATGGCAGCCATCGAGCAATTACTGACCATCATGACCACCTTACGTGATCCAGACAACGGCTGTGAGTGGGATAGGGCGCAAACTGCTGACACCATCGTGCCGCATACCTTAGAAGAAGCGTATGAAGTCGCGGATGCGATTGAGCGTGAAAACTGGTCAGACCTAAAAGATGAGCTAGGTGACTTACTTTTTCAAATTGTGTTCTACAGTCAATTGGGGCGGGAAAAAAACCAATTTGACTTTGAGGATGTGGTGCGTGGCATTTGCGACAAACTCATCCGTCGTCATCCTCATGTTTTTGGTCCCAAAGATGCGCAGGGAAAGCCTTTAATGGCACCAGATTGGGAAGGTATCAAAGCGAAAGAGCGCGCCGAGAGCGCAGCCTCTATGCAACCGCAAAGTGTGCTGGATGGGGTGACTCAAGGACTACCCGCTTTAACAAGAGCGTACAAATTGCAAAAGCGTTGTGCACGAGTGGGCTTTGATTGGCCGACGGTGGCCCCTGTGATAGATAAAGTGCAGGAAGAGATTGCAGAGGTTGAGCAAGAACTGGCGCAAGCCTCTGTTGATCAGGCGCGTGTGGATGAAGAAGTCGGGGATTTGTTATTCGCGGTGGTAAATTTGGCTCGCCACCTAGGGACAGATGCCGAGCAAGCCCTACGCCGTGCCAACCAAAAGTTTGAAGCTCGCTTTCGTGGTGTTGAAAAGCACTTACGTGATAATGAAAAAAATATTCAACAATGTCAGCTAGATGAACTAGAATCGGCATGGCAGGCCGTCAAAAAGGCGAATAAGTAAATATCCTGTAATTGGCATAATTGATTTGTGACAATTAAAAACACCAGGGTGTGTGGTAGCTTTCACATTGTGGGAGTCAGTGGGGTCTGGTATCATAATATCCCGTCCAGAACTTCATTAATTTCCTCTAAATCCAACTCTCAGGTTTAGCATGACGACGAACTACATTTTTGTTACGGGCGGTGTTGTATCCTCCCTCGGTAAGGGTATTGCTGCAGCCTCATTAGCAGCCATTCTTGAAGCGCGTGGCCTCAACGTCACCATCATGAAACTCGACCCTTATATTAACGTGGATCCAGGGACAATGAGCCCTACCCAGCACGGGGAAGTATTCGTCACGGAAGACGGCGCAGAGACCGACCTTGACCTCGGTCACTATGAGCGCTTTATTCGCACCAAAATGACCAAGCGTAATAACTTTACCTCTGGTCGTGTGTATGCGGATGTACTGCGCAAAGAGCGCCGTGGAGATTACCTGGGAGCTACCATTCAGGTGATTCCGCACATCACCAATTCAATCAAAGACCGCATCATCGCCGGTGGTGAAGGTCACGATATTGCGATTGTGGAAATCGGCGGTACCGTCGGTGATATAGAGTCGCTGCCATTTTTGGAAGCGATTCGCCAGCTGACGGTTGAGGTTGGCCGCGAGCGTGCGATGTTTATGCACCTGACTCTGGTGCCTTATCTGGCGGCAGCAGGTGAAGTGAAAACCAAGCCGACTCAGCATTCGGTAAAAGAACTACTCTCAATTGGTATCCAGCCTGATGTGCTGGTATGTCGTAGTGAGCGTCCGATCCCGGCTAATGAGCGCGCAAAAATTGCGCTGTTCTGTAATGTGGCAGAAAAAGCCGTGATCACCATGAAAGACGTAGATTCTATCTACAAAATCCCATCACTTATTCGCTCTCAAGGCCTGGATGATCTGGTTTGTAATCGTTTTGGCATTGAAGCGGCGGAAGCTGACCTGTCAGAGTGGGAGCAAGTTAGCTACGAAGAAGCCAATCCTATGGGCGAAGTGACCATTGGTATGGTGGGCAAATACATCGAGCTGCCGGATGCGTATAAGTCCGTCAACGAAGCCTTGAAACACGGTGGGTTGAAAAACCGTCTCACCGTCAACATCAAGTATGTAGACTCGCAAGATCTTGAAACACGCGGCTCAGAAATGCTGCAAGATTTGGATGCTATCTTGGTACCCGGTGGATTTGGTGACCGAGGTGTGGAAGGTAAAATCCTGGCAGCACAATATGCCCGTGAAAACAAACTGCCTTACTTGGGTATCTGCCTCGGTATGCAAGTCGCTCTGATTGAATACGCGCGTAATGTCGCGGGGATGGAAGGGGCAAACTCGACCGAGTTTAACAAAGAGAGCAAATACCCGGTGGTGGGACTGATCACTGAGTGGGTCGATGAAGAAGGGAAAGTGGAAGAGCGCAGTGAAACCTCTGATCTTGGCGGTACCATGCGCCTTGGTGCTCAACTTTGCCACCTTGCCGAAGGCTCTAAAGCCCATCAGCTTTATGGCAACACGCAAATCCACGAGCGTCATCGCCACCGTTATGAAGTTAACAACTTATTGCGTCCGCAGCTAGAAAAAGCGGGGCTGTCAATCTCAGGCCTGTCTGCGGATAAAAAGCTGGTGGAAATCATTGAAAACCCTGAGCACCCTTGGTTTGTTGCGTGCCAGTTCCACCCAGAGTTCACGTCGACACCACGTGATGGCCACCCACTGTTTGCCGGATTCGTTGCGGCGGCAGGCAAAAAACAGCGCGGTGAGCTATAAACGAGATTCGAGCGGTCGCCTGAAAATGGGCAGCTGCTTTTATTTTTAAAAACAATGACAGACGAGAGGAATCACAATGTCTAAGATCGTTAAAGTTCTAGGCCGTGAAATCATTGATTCACGCGGTAACCCAACCGTTGAAGCAGAAGTCCATCTAGAAGGTGGCTTCGTCGGTATGGCGGCAGCACCTTCAGGTGCATCAACGGGTTCTCGCGAAGCGCTAGAACTGCGTGATGGTGACAAGTCACGTTTCATGGGTAAAGGCGTTCTAAAAGCGATTGAAGCGGTTAACGGTCCAATCGCCGAAGCCCTACAAGGCAAAGATGCGAAAGCCCAAGCCGATATCGACCAAGTGATGATCGATCTCGACGGTACCGATAACAAGTCTAAATTCGGTGCCAACGCTATCTTGGCGGTGTCTCTGGCTAACGCGAAAGCAGCCGCGGCGGCGAAAGGCATGCCTTTGTTTGAGCACATTGCTGAACTCAACGGCACAGCCGGTCAGTTCTCAATGCCTCTGCCAATGATGAACATCCTTAACGGTGGTGAGCACGCGGATAACAACGTTGATATCCAAGAGTTCATGATCCAGCCTGTGGGTGCGAAAACCCTGAAAGAAGCACTGCGCATTGGTGCGGAAGTATTCCACAACCTCGCAAAAGTACTGAAAGCCAAAGGCCTAAGCACTGCCGTGGGTGACGAAGGTGGTTTTGCACCGAACCTAGAATCAAACGCTGCTGCACTGGCTGCGATTAAAGAAGCGGTTGAGCAAGCGGGCTACGAGCTGGGTAAAGACATCACTCTTGCGATGGACTGTGCGGCGTCTGAGTTCTATGACAAAGAGCAAGGCATCTACAACATGAAAGGTGAAGGTAAAACCTTCTCTTCAGAAGAGTTTAACCATTACTTGGCAAAACTGGCTGAAGAATACCCAATCGTGTCTATCGAAGATGGCCTAGACGAGTCAGATTGGGATGGCTTTAAGCACCAAACTGAACTGCTGGGTGATAAACTTCAGCTAGTGGGTGATGACCTGTTCGTAACCAACACCAAGATCCTCAAAGAAGGTATCGACAAAGGTGTGGCGAACTCTATCCTGATCAAGTTCAACCAGATCGGTTCTCTGACCGAAACGCTGGCGGCGATCAAGATGGCGAAAGACGCAGGCTACACAGCCGTGATCTCTCACCGTTCAGGTGAAACAGAAGACGCCACTATCGCTGACTTGGCGGTTGGTACGGCTGCAGGCCAAATCAAAACCGGTTCGATGAGCCGTTCTGATCGTGTGGCTAAGTACAACCAGCTAATCCGTATTGAAGACGCGCTGGGTGAAAAAGCACCATTTAATGGTCTAAAAGAAGTGAAAGGCCAATAATCGGCACTTAAGCACTTTTTGCCAAAAAGCCGTCCCGTTTAACGGGGCGGCTTTTTTCATTTAGGAAAACCATGACACCAGCCAGCGGATCCGCTAGCCTATGCGGTTAGTCAATCAGGGTGTGAATACCCTGAGCCGATATTGGAAGGAGTACAGGTATGAGGCTGCTATCGGTTGCACTGTTTCTCACGCTCGTGTGGCTGCAGTACGAACTGTGGCTGGGTAAAAATGGCGTGACAGACTATTGGCAAATTGAAGCCAATGTCGCCGTACAGCAACAAGCCAACCAAAAACTCGTTAAGCGTAACCAGCAAATGTACGCAGAAATTGCGGATTTGAAGCGTGGGCAAGAAGCGATTGAAGAGCGCGCACGCAATGAGCTGGGCATGATAAAGCCGGACGAGACATTTTTCCGATTAGTCGATAAATCCCAGTAACTGACAGCCGTTGACTGGCGGTACAACCAAAGAAGATAACTTGTGGTCGAACAACCCCCTTTGCAGCACAACACCGCTTTACAACCCGGAATAAGCGCCGTGGTCCCTGCCGCAGGTGTCGGCAGCAGGATGCAAGCTAGCTGCCCGAAACAATACCTCCCTCTAGCCGGCAAAATGTTGATTGAGCATACCGTTGAGCGTTTACTCTCTCACCCTGCCGTGGCTGACGTGATCATCGCCATTGGTGCGGACGATAGCTACWTTGCGCACACTCGCTTGAGTGAGCGTCCCAATGTGCGTGTGGTCTTGGGTGGAGCGACGCGTGCCGCGTCGGTGCAAGCTGGACTCGATGTGGTCAATACGCAATGGGTGATGGTGCATGATGCCGCACGCCCTTGTGTGTCGCATGCCGATATCGACGCCTTGATTAGACAGGCGCAATCTCACCCGGATGGCGCCTTACTCGCGGCGCCGGTTAGAGACACCATGAAGCGTGCGGACGCGCAAGGGCAGGTGGCTCACACTGTCGAGCGAGAGGCGCTTTGGCATGCATTGACCCCACAAATGTTTTTAACCCAAACGCTAATCCAGGCACTTAATGTGGCAGGCGATCAGGTGACTGACGAAGCATCTGCCGTTGAAGCGCTTGGGGGGAAGCCTGTGCTGGTCCCTGCCAGTGCCAGCAACATAAAAGTCACCCACCCTGAGGATAAGTGGTTGGCCGAGTTTTACCTTTCACAACAAGAAGGCAAATCATGATTCGAATTGGACATGGGTTTGATGTACACAAATTTGGTGGTGATGGCCCTGTCATTATCGGCGGGGTCAGTGTCCCTTATGCGCAAGGTTTGATCGCGCACTCAGACGGTGATGTGGCGCTTCATGCACTGTGTGATGCCCTGTTGGGCGCGATTGCTGCCGGTGACATTGGCCAGCATTTCCCAGACACCAGTGATGAGTGGAAAGGCGCCGACAGCCGTATGCTGCTGCGCGACGTTTACCGCAAAGTACAAGACAAAGGCTATCGCTTGGGCAATGCAGATATCACTATCATCGCGCAAGCGCCTAAAATGGGCCCACATATCGACGCCATGCGTGAAACCATCGCCAGTGATTTGTGTGTGACGGTGGATGCGGTTAACGTCAAAGCCACCACCTCAGAGCGTTTGGGGTTTACCGGACGCAAAGAAGGCATTGCCTGTGAGGCGGTGGTGCTATTAAACAAAGAGGCCGTATGACAGACTTACTCGCGCCCTTGGCTTACTTACATGGCCAACCGACACAGTCAGGAACGTTAAAAGCGTCACCGGACGATTTTATTGTCTCAGAATCCCTGGGTTTCACCCCATCAGGTCAAGGTGAGCACTTTTTAGTGCGGATTAAAAAGCGTGGTGAAAATACCAAATACGTCGCCAATGAGCTGGCAAAAGCCTGTGGGGTTAGCTCGCGGCAAGTGAGCTGGGCGGGCCTTAAAGATCGTCACGCCGTGACTGAGCAATGGTTCAGTGTTCATCTGCCAGGCAAAGCGGATCCGGACTTAGCGGCGTTTGTTCAAAATCATCCAGGCGTTGTGAGCATTGAAGGGACAGCCCGGCATCAGCATAAATTGCGTCCTGGCGATCTGACCGGCAATCAGTTCACGCTCTGTATTCGTGATCTGGCGTCGCCACAGGCTTTAGTGCCGCGGCTAGAGGCTATCACAAAGCAGGGCGTGCCCAATTACTTTGGTGCGCAGCGCTTTGGTCGTGATGGCAATAATGTCGAGATGGCGCGCGCCTGGGGGCGTGGAGAAATAAAAGTCCGTGACAAGAGCAAGCGCAGCTTTTATCTCTCAGCAGCCCGGTCGTTGCTGTTTAATCAGGTGTTGTCTGCACGGATAGAAGCGGGCGTCTTTTCCTCTACCCTGAGCGGCGACCTATGTCTCGATGAACAACAGCAAACCTACTTGGTTGAGCAAGAAGGCCGTCATCAGCCTGGCATTACCGGCCCTTTAACGGGTGACAATGCGTTACCCACCGAGGGGCAAGCACAGGACTTTGAGCAAGCGGTGGTCGACAAAGAGCCTGAGCTATTAGGCGTGATCCGTGATAATCGCATGCGTCATGACCGTCGTGTGCTGTGTTTACTGCCGCAAGCGATGACCTGGACACACGATGCTGACACCTTAACCGTGCGTTTCTTTTTACCCGCGGGCGCATTTGCCACCGCGGTGATGCGAGAGTTAGTCGTCGCGACCCCACAAGGAGAGCACAATGCGAATATTGATTAGTAACGACGACGGTTATCACGCCCAAGGGATCCAAACCTTGACCGAGGCGTTATCGACCATTGCAGATGTGGTGGTGGCCGCGCCTGATCGCAACTGCTCAGGCGCGTCAAATTCACTCACATTAGAAAACCCCTTGCGCGTGCGCGAACTCGCACCGCAGCGTTATGCGGTTCAGGGGACCCCCACAGACTCGGTGCATTTGGCGCTACGGCAATTAGTGCCCTGGGAGCCTGACTTTGTGATCACTGGGATTAACCATGGTGCTAACCTCGGTGATGATGTGCTTTACTCGGGGACAGTGGCCGCGGCGACAGAGGGCTTTTTCCTGGGCGCGCCAGCTATTGCGGTCTCACTATGTGGTCACCAACACTTTGAGACAGCTGCGCACGTCGTGAAACAATTCTTAGCCAAGAACCAGCGCCATGCTGCGCCCAGTCACCGCCTCATTAATATTAATGTGCCCGATGTGCCAATCGATAGCCTAGAGGGGTGGAAAGTGACACGTCTTGGCGCCCGTCATCATGCCGAAGACGTGATAAAACAAAGCGATCCGCGGGGCAAACCGATATACTGGGTCGGTGCGCCCGGTCAAACCCAAGATGCAGGACCAGGAACCGATTTTCACGCCATTGCGGCGCAATACGTTTCTATAACACCACTGCAGGTAGACTTAACCGCGCATGATACCCTGGGCGTGTTTTCACAATGGTTAAGCGAGTAGTCGGCAGATACGCCATCGTTGGTGAGCCGCATTGAGGCGGCGGCCGTTTCAATAGACTTATACTCAGTGATAAAGGAAGCAGACGTTGAGTCAAGCGCAATCACTTATTCAATTTTTGCAGCAACAAGGTGTGACTGACACCCATGTGCTAAACGCCATGCAGGCTGTGCCTCGGCATTTATTTGTCTCTGAAGCCATGACCCACCAAGCTTATGGAAACAATGCGTTACCCATTGGGTGGGGACAAACTATTTCACAACCTTATATCGTGGCTAAGATGACATCATTGCTCAATTTGCGACGCGATAGTCGCATTTTGGAAATTGGCACCGGATCCGGTTATCAAACGGCGGTCCTCGCTAACTTGGTGGATCATGTTTATTCTGTCGAGCGGATCAAGCCACTACAAATGCTAGCCAAACGGCGCTTAAAGCAGCTAGATATTTATAATGTCTCGACAAAACATGGAGATGGTTGGCAAGGGTGGCCGTCGAAGGGCCCCTATGATGCGATCATGGTAACGGCAGCCGCGGCGCACGTGCCCGATGCCTTGTGCGATCAGCTTAATGACGGCGGCGTGATCTTGATTCCGATTGGTGATGATGAGCAAACATTGATGCGCGTCACTCGCCAAGGCACCACTTTTCACACCGAGACGGTTGAATCGGTTAAGTTTGTTCCCCTGGTGGCAGGTGAGCTGGCATAAACTGTCTCAGAGATGGAGCTGTGTTTAAAAACAGATGAAAATCGCGCTTTTTCTTTCACTGCTAGTGGTTATATCTGGTTGCTCTTGGCGAGGGCCGGCGCCGGTATCCAGCGTGACACCCGACTATACCAGCGTCGATAGAGGCAGCTATCGCGGCAGCTATTACGAAGTTAAGAAGGGCGATACCCTCTACTATATCGCTTATATCACGGATCGTGATATCGACGACATCATCGAACACAATAATCTACAGCCCCCCTATACCATTTATCCCGGGCAGACACTGGCGCTGTGGAAGCCCGCCTATCAACGTCCTGACGTGGCTCAATCCACATCAGGCGCGACAAATGTGGCCTCTGCCACGGCGTCAGCTGCAAGCGCGAGCGTGGCAGCATCTTCTTCTAGAAAAGGCGCTAAATCTAGCAAATTCGAGGAAAAAAAGAAGTCAAAAACCGCGAGTGAACGCACAAAAAGCGTTGAATCGGGGTCATCGTCGAGGTACAGTCAACCTAAAGACAAAAGTAAACAAGCTGTTAACAAGCGGACCGCTAGCGCATCTAACCAACAGATTAGCTGGCAATGGCCATCCAGAGGCCGAATGGTGTCCCGATTTTCTAGCACAGAGCGAGGCAATAAGGGCATAGATATTGCTGGACAACGAGGACAGGGCATTCAGGCAGCGGCAGATGGAAAAGTCGTTTACGCCGGAAGCGCACTTCGAGGTTACGGTAAGTTAATAATAGTGAAACACAATGATGATTATCTAAGTGCGTACGCGCACAACGATTCGTTTTATGTTTCAGAAGGCCAAGCTGTCAAAAAGGGGCAGAAAATAGCTTCCATGGGCAGTTCTGGTGCAAACAGTGTTCGGTTGCATTTTGAAATTCGCTACAAAGGAAAATCGGTCAATCCGTTACATTATCTGCCAAAGCGGTAGCACAGGGTAACCAAGGTGATATCGCCGCAGCCACCAATGTGACGGGGCCGGTATAAGCAGAAATGAGTTCTGCTTAGCTGCTACGTCATTAGGGAGGCGCTATGAGCCAAACAAATACCGCAAAGAAACTGGACGGCTTGAACCAAGACGTTGAATTCGACACCGTGGAAGCACAAGCTGACGAGGTGCTCGAAGAAGTCGAAGAGGCAGTACAGCAACAAGCGGCCACTTCAAAGGCCTCTGATGCCACCCAACTCTACCTCAGCGAAATTGGCTTTTCACCGTTGCTTACCGCTGAAGAAGAAGTGCTCTATGCGCGCCGAGCGTTGCGCGGTGACGAGGTTGCTCGCAAGCGTATGATTGAGAGTAACCTTCGCTTGGTGGTGAAAATTTCACGTCGCTATTCTAATCGTGGTTTAGCGCTGCTCGRTTTGGTCGAAGAAGGAAATCTTGGCTTGATTCGTGCGGTGGAGAAGTTTGACCCTGAACGCGGCTTCCGCTTTTCAACCTACGCAACCTGGTGGATTCGTCAAACCATTGAACGTGCCATCATGAACCAAACGCGCACCATTCGTCTGCCGATTCACGTCGTCAAAGAGCTGAACGTGTACCTGCGAACCGCGCGCGAGCTGGCACAAAAGCTTGACCATGAACCGACCGCTGAAGACATCGCGGCGCAGCTCGATAAGCCGGTAGAAGATGTGAATCGGATGCTTCGTCTCAACGAGCGTATTGGCTCCGTGGATAATCCCATTGGCGGTGATTCGGAAAAAGCCTTGCTAGACATCATTCCAGATGAGAAGCAAGACGGCCCAGAGTACACCACACAAGACGATGACATGAAAAAGTCGATTGTCCAGTGGCTACAAGAGCTTAACCCAAAACAACGCGAAGTATTGTCACGGCGTTTCGGGCTTCTCGGTCATGAAGCATCAACGCTGGAAGATGTGGGACGTGAGATTGGCCTAACCCGCGAGCGGGTACGTCAAAYCCAGGTGGAAGGGTTACGCCGCCTGCGCGACATGCTGACGCATCAAGGGCTGAGCATCGAATCGCTCTTTAACGTAGAGCAATAATCAGCCTGTTAATGTCGCATCAGTCATAGAGCGAGCATCACAGTCATAGACACTAATGAAGGGACAGCGATGGCTGTCCCTTTTTATTGGCTGGCATGACGCTCACAGGATGATGGCGTGGTCGATTAGCGAGATTGCTGTAACGCCTTGAGCGCATAGAGGGCGTCTAAGGCTTGCCGTGGGGTCATCTCATCGGGGTTTAAGGCATCGACCGCGTTATCCAGTTCGCTAGGCTCAGGCAGTAAGGCGAGCTGAGCGGGCGCTGGATCACCGACCGTTTGTTTAGCATGAATGGTATGTTGGCCGCTTTGCTCGAGTTGTGCCAGTTTATGCTTAGCACGCCGTATTACCGGCTTGGGAACCCCCGCGAGACTCGCGACGGCTAGGCCATAAGACTTACTGGCTGCGCCTTCCTGCACAGCGTGCATAAACGCAATGTCATCGCCATGCTCCATGGCATCAAGGTGCACATTCACCAAGCCTTCCATTTGCCCTGGCAGTTCGGTGAGTTCGAAATAATGGGTGGCAAACAAGGTCATTGCATGAATTTTCTCTGCCAGCCATTCCGCACTGGCCCATGCTAAAGACAAACCATCGTAGGTACTGGTACCGCGGCCAATTTCGTCCATTAACACCAAGCTGTTTGCCGTCGCGTTATGGAGAATATTGGCGGTTTCCGTCATTTCCACCATAAAGGTTGAGCGGCCGGAAGCGAGATCGTCAGAGGCGCCGATACGGGTAAAAATCCGATCTACAGGCCCAATAGTCGCGCGATCTGCGGGCACATACGCACCAATATGGCTCAGCAAGGTGATCAACGCCGTCTGGCGCATATACGTGGATTTACCCCCCATATTCGGCCCGGTAATGATCAACATCCGCCGCGCAGGGCTTAAGGCGATGGGGTTAGGGATAAAGGGGTCACTCATGACTTGCTCTACCACTGGGTGGCGGCCCGCTTCGATATCGATGCCCGGTTTGTCGGTAAGCACTGGGCGATGGTAATTGAGCGTCTCAGCGCGTTCAGCAAGATTACACAGCACATCCAGCCCAGACAATGCCTCAGAGGCATGTTGCAGTTGGGCCAAATGTGGCAGTAATAAATCAAATAACTCTTCCCACAACCGTTTCTCTAACGCTAATGCGTTGGACCGAGAGCTTAAGACCTTATCTTCGTGCTCTTTTAATTCGGGGATAATGTAACGCTCTGCATTTTTAAGCGTTTGCCGGCGGATATAATGTGCAGGTACTCGGTCACTTTGCGCGCGGCTGATTTGAATGTAAAAGCCGTGCACCTGGTTATAACCCACCTTCAGGGTATCGATGCCATATTGCTCGCGCTCGCGGGTTTCGAGTTCTTCTAAGTAGCGTGATGCGCCTTCCGATAAGTCGCGCCATTCATCCAGTTCCGCGTTGTACCCTGGCGCAATCACGCCGCCATCACGGATCACTACCGGCGGGTTCTCGACCACCGCGCGGGTGAGCAAATCTTGCAGCTCTGGCATCGGTGTGGTGGCCGTTTGGTAATCGCAAAACGCACGGTGATCTAGCTCGGTGAGCAGCGTCTGTATCTCAGGCAGCTGCGCTAATGCGGTGCGCAGCCTTGCCATATCGCGGGGGCGAGCAGAGCGCATCGCCAAGCGAGCCAGTACGCGCTCAATGTCGCCAACCGGTTTGAGTGCGGCGCTTAAGTCTGTGTATAGGCCACTATCAAGCAGCGCGCCGATCGCATCCAAACGTTGGTTGAGCACTTGAGGGTCGCGCAGGGGTTGATGCAGCCAGCGTTTCAGTAAGCGACTGCCCATTGGCGTTGTCGTGCGATCCAAAACGTCAGCCAGGGTGTTGTCGGTGCCGCCAGCGAGGTTTTGGGTGATCTCTAAATTACGTCGTGTCGCGGCGTCCAACACCACAGAGGTGTCTTGCTGATCTTTGATGATGGCACGAATATGGGGAAGCGCAGTGCGCTGGGTTTCTTTGGCGTATTGTAATACACAGCCGGCGGCACTGAGCCCCAGCACGCAGTCTTCCACGCCAAAGCCGACTAAATCGCGGGTGCTAAATTGACTGGTCAGTTGACTGCGAGCGGTGTCGAGATCGAATTCCCAAATGGGTCGGCGCCTTGCGCCGCGGCTCGCTGCGAGTAAATCAGGGTAGGGAAAGTCTTCTGGATAAAGCAGCTCAGCCGGTTGCGTGCGTTGCAGCTCGGCTTGCATTTGCTCGTAGGTAGCAGGCTCGGTCAGCACAAATCGCCCCGAGGTAATATCTAAGGTGGCGAAGCCAAACTGCTCGTTATCACAAGTCAGTGCGGCAACCAAATTATCAACCCGCTCGCTAAGCAGCGCTTCATCGGATACTGTGCCGGGGGTGACGATTCGCRCCACCTGGCGCTCAACCGGGCCTTTACTGGTAGCCGGATCGCCAATTTGCTCACAAATCGCCACCGGCTCGCCCAATTGCACTAACTTCGCTAAATACCCCTCCACGGCATGAAAGGGCACACCCGCCATGGGGATCGGCTCACCGCCTGAGCTGCCGCGCTTAGTCAGCGATATATCTAAAAGCTGAGAGGCGCGTTTGGCATCGTCGTAAAAGAGTTCGTAAAAATCCCCCATGCGGTAGAACAGCAGCTCTTCAGGGTGCTGCGCTTTGAGTTTGAGGTACTGTTGCATCATCGGGGTGTGCTTTTCGAGCGCTTGTACTGTCACGACTAGACCTGCAAAATGGAACATTGAAAAGGGTAGGTAGAATACGTGATCGTACGGCAAAGGGTAAAGTTGCGGTACCGGTTTCTTCCCCTTCAACAAAAGGAGCGCATGGTGGAACAGTTATTCTCGCTAGCAAAGCAACTCGGCGATGCCTTATTGGATGCAGGGCTGACAGTGACCACCGCAGAGTCTTGCACCGGGGGCGGTATCGCTTACTGCTTGACGGACGTGCCAGGAAGCTCGCAATGGTTTCAGCAAGCATGGGTGACCTACAGCAATCCAGCCAAACACCAACAAGTGCACGTACCAGATGACCTATTAGCACAATATGGCGCGGTGAGTGAACCTGTGGTGATGGCGATGGCGGAAGGTGCGCGCCAAGAATCAGAAGCAGACTTGGCGATTGCCGTGAGTGGCGTGGCTGGCCCATCGGGAGGGAGTGCTGATAAACCTGTGGGTACCGTGTGGTGCGCATGGGCTTGGCATGGTGGCGAAATTGACACAGAAGTCTGTCATTTTGAGGGGGATAGGCGCGCGGTTCGTGAACAAACGGTCGCGCATGTGTTGTCCCATGCTTTAAGGCGCTTGTCCCCGTAACTGGAGACGTGTCGCACCACAGAGATTTTTTCTATACAGGGCTAGACACTGTATGTATGGACAGTATACTTAGCCCCAATGACTGATAGCTTTCATCGCATAGATAGCGGTTTATTTCCTGGAGACTGAAATGGACGATAACAAAGAAAAGGCGCTCGCAGCCGCACTCGGGCAAATCGAAAAGCAATTTGGCAAAGGCTCAATCATGCGTCTGGGTGATGACCGCACCATGGACATCGAAACCGTATCGACCGGCTCTTTGTCTCTCGATATTGCCCTAGGTGCCGGCGGGTTGCCTTTTGGTCGTATTATCGAAATCTATGGCCCAGAGTCATCAGGTAAAACGACGCTGACGCTAGAAGCGATTGCCGAAGCACAAAAAATGGGAAAGACCTGTGCCTTTATCGACGCTGAGCATGCCCTTGACCCTATTTATGCGCGCAAGCTGGGTGTCGACATCGATAACCTTTTGGTCTCTCAGCCAGATACCGGTGAGCAAGCGTTGGAAATTGCCGATGCCCTGACACGCTCGGGCGCTGTCGATATGATCGTCATTGACTCGGTAGCGGCATTGACACCTAAAGCTGAGATTGAAGGCGAGATGGGCGACTCACACATGGGTCTGCAAGCGCGTATGTTGTCACAAGCGATGCGTAAGCTCACAGCCAACATCAAAAACAGCAATACCATGATGGTATTCATCAACCAAATTCGCATGAAAATTGGTGTGATGTTTGGTAACCCAGAAACCACGACTGGGGGTAACGCGTTAAAATTCTACGCCTCGGTTCGCCTGGATATTCGCCGCATAGGTGCGATTAAAGAAGGTGACGAAGTGGTGGGGAACGAAACCCGCGTCAAAGTAGTAAAAAACAAAGTTGCTGCACCCTTCAAACAAGCTGAGTTCCAAATCCTTTACGGCCAAGGCATTAACTTGCAAGGTGAATTAGTGGACTTGGGCGTGAAACACAAGCTGGTAGAAAAAGCCGGTGCTTGGTACAGCTACAAAGGCGATAAAATTGGCCAAGGTAAAGCCAATGCATGTAAATACCTGAAAGAAAACCCACACATTGCGGAAGAAATTGACACCACCTTGCGCGAGATGTTGCTGCAGCCTGGCCTTAACAACGAAGCGGTCGACGCGAACGCGGAGGCAGAAGCCGAGGACGATCAGCTGTAATGGCCGTATCGTGCCAAGACGTTGCGGTGGGCTTGTTAGCCCGCCGTGACCATTCTGTTCACGAGCTGCAACAAAAACTGACTCAACGCGGGGTTGATCAAGACACCATTGCGCTGACCCTTGATGAGTGTCTCGMCCGTGGTTGGTTAGATGATGCCCGTTTTGCGGCTAGCTTATTGCGCCAAGGTGTGAGCAAACATCATGGGTGGCTACGTATTTGTCAAGATGCCAAGCGAAAGGGCATCGACACTGAGTTGTTATCACGTGCCGAACAAGAGCAAGAGGTTGACTGGTATGCGCTAGCCAGAGAGACCGCACAGCGTAAATATGCCGATCTCGATGGCCGCCTTCCGCCAGCCGAGCAAAAGGAAAAAGCCAAACGCATGCGCTTTTTACAGTCACGTGGCTTTAACTTTGATCAAATCCAATACGCACTCAGTCACGACGATTCGGACACGCATTTCTAAACCAATCCCACTCTGTCTCTTTTCCGCACGCGATCGGTTGTTTACAATGGCGTAAATAAAACCATGCTTCCATCGCGTCACGACCATATCTGGTTGCTAACGCAATATTCGATTATCAGGATTAGCCAATGTATATGAGCACTGATGAGATCCGTACAGCGTTTCTCAAGTTCTTTGAAAGCAAAGGGCACCAGATTGTGCCTAGCTCGTCGCTCGTGCCTGCCGATGACCCAACGCTTTTGTTCACCAACGCAGGGATGAACCAGTTTAAAGATACTTTTTTAGGGGTTGAAAAGCGTGACTACACGCGTGCAACGTCAGCACAGCGTTGTGTGCGGGCGGGCGGCAAACACAACGACCTTGAAAACGTCGGTTTTACCGCGCGCCACCATACCTTCTTTGAAATGCTCGGCAATTTCAGCTTCGGTGATTACTTCAAGCAAGATGCGATTCAATACGCATGGGCATTTTTGACCGAAACCATTGGCTTGCCAAAAGAAAAGCTGTTGGTAACCGTATACGAAACCGATGACGAAGCATTTGATATTTGGCATCAGCAAATCGGTGTCCCAGCGGATCGCATTGTGCGTATCGGCGATAAAGAAGGTGGTAAGCCTTACGAGTCAGATAATTTCTGGCAAATGGGCGATACTGGGCCATGCGGACCATGTAGCGAAATTTTCTATGACCATGGTGAGCATATTTGGGGTGGCCCGCCAGGGACGCCAGAAGAAGACGGGGATCGCTTCATCGAGATCTGGAATATCGTCTTTATGCAGTTTAACCGCCAAGCAGACGGCACCATGGAAAATCTGCCTAAGCCGTCAGTGGATACCGGGATGGGGATTGAACGCATAGCGGCAATTAAGCAGGGCGTGCACTCTAACTATGAAATCGATGTTTTCCAGCAATTGATTAAGCAAGTCGCTGACATCATTGGGGTTGAAGATCTCACTAACCAGTCTTTGCGCGTAGTCGCTGACCACATCCGCTCGTGTGCATATTTGATTGTTGATGGTGTGATGCCTTCTAACGAAGGGCGAGGCTATGTGTTGCGCCGAATCATTCGTCGTGCGGTTCGTCATGGTAACAAGCTTGGCAGCAAAGAGGCGTTTTTCTATAAGCTGGTTGGCCCTCTCGCCACCATCATGGGGACGGCAGGTGAAGATCTGCGTGCACAGCAAACCATGGTGGAAAAAGTCCTTAAGATTGAAGAAGACAATTTTGGTCGCACGCTTGAGCGTGGCATGTTGATGTTGGAAGAGGCCTTGGACAAGGTTAAGGGTGACGAGTTAGATGGTGAAACCGTCTTCAAACTCTATGACACTTACGGCTTCCCGGCAGACTTAACCAATGATGTTGCGCGTGAGCGCGGTTATCGCATTGATGAAGCCGGCTTTGAAGCGGCGATGGAAGCCCAGCGTCAGCGCGCGCGCGAAGCCGGTCAGTTTGGCACTGACTACAACCAAGCCATAAAAGTGGAGCATGGCTCTGATTTTTGTGGTTACACAGGGACAGAAGGCACAGGCCAGATCACTGAGATTTTTGTCGACGGTGACACCGTTGATAGCTTGGTATCGGGCGATAAAGCGGTGGTGATCCTTGACCACACGCCTTTCTATGCCGAGGCCGGTGGCCAATGTGGTGATACAGGGGTGATTGACACTGACCAAGGGCGATTTACCGTGACGGATACCCAGAAAGTGGGGCAAGCCATTGCACATTACGGTAGCTTGTCGGAAGGGCAACTGAGTGTCGGGGCACAAGCAACCGCTCGCGTGGATGCCGCGCGTCGTCACGCGGTAGCGATGAATCATTCCGCGACTCACTTGCTGCACGCCGCACTGCGTGAGGTACTAGGGAAGCACATTGCGCAAAAAGGCTCGCTAGTCCGGCCTGATGGGTTGCGTTTTGACTTCTCACACCTTGAGCCGGTCACCGCTGACGAACTCAAAGCGGTTGAGCGGATCGTGAATCAACAAATCCGTGAAAATAGCCCCGTGCAGACAGAAGTGATGGATATCGAAGCCGCCAAGCAAAAAGGCGCGATGGCACTGTTTGGTGAGAAATACGATGACCAAGTGCGTGTATTAAGCATGGGTGACTTTTCTATCGAGCTGTGTGGCGGGACACACGCGACGCGTACGGGCGACATTGGCATGTTTAAAATCGTCTCTGAAGCGGGTATCGCGGCCGGTGTACGCCGCATCGAAGCCATTACCGGGCAAGCGGCCATTGATAGCGTTTATCAGCAACAGGCTGACTATGAAGCCAAACTTGACGAAGCCCAGAGCAAAGCGAAAGCGTTAGAGAAACAAATTCAGCAGCTTAAACAGAAACTGGCCGTACAAGAAAGTGCTGGGCTGATCAATCAGGTCCGTGAGCTAAACGGGGTAAAAGTGCTGATTAGCCAGCTTGATGGTGCGGATAACAAAGCACTGCGTAGCATGGTGGATGATCTGAAAAACCAAATGGGCAGTGGCATTGTGCTGCTCGGCAACGTGGCCAATGATAAAGTCGGCCTGATTGCGGGGGTGACTAAAGATCTGACCGGCACGGTAAAAGCGGGTGAGCTGGTCAACCTTGTCGCCCAACAAGTGGGTGGCAAAGGCGGTGGTCGTCCTGATATGGCACAAGCCGGCGGGAGTGATGTGAGTGCACTGCCGAGTGCGTTAGCCTCCGCGGAGACCTGGCTCGCTGAGCAACTATAAGTCGCTTTTGTTTTTTAAAAAGTCAAGAGGGTCGCGTATCGCGACCCTTTTTTGTGATCTAGATTAATAATTGCACTTTTTTTCTGATTCTGTATAGTGCAACGCCTTAAGCGATGCGCTGGCATAAGACGTGATACTGGTTAGATTTTATCGCTCCGCCAGCCAATGCCGTACAGATTTCTCTTACACTGTTATCTCAGGTCAATCGCCTCCACGGCTAACGGCATGATGATAAAACAGTAAATTTCTCTGCCTTTTTCTGGATATGGTGTGATAAATCGACCATAGTGTGGAATACGGACGCGAGGCAGCGCCCGTATTGGCATCATGAGCAGGGAAATAATCCAACGATCACAGGTAACGGGCCGATACGCTGGCGGGTTATCTGGCTCAGACACTAATTGAATAAGTAAAAGATTGATACTCAAGGAGTAGAAGCATGCTGATTTTAACTCGCCRTGTGGGCGAAACCTTGATGATTGGTGATGAAGTCACTGTCACTGTATTGGGTGTAAAAGGTAACCAAGTCCGTATTGGTGTGAATGCACCGAAAGATGTTTCGGTACATCGTGAAGAGATCTACATGCGTATTCAGGCCGAAAAAGGCGCACCTGCAGGTGGTCAGAGCGACTACTAACAAGGCAAAAAGAGGTCGACCAAAGGTCGGCCTTTTTTATCCCTGCTTTTCCCGTAAAATCAGAATGAAACGGCGATAAATCCAACAATAGAATTGGGCTTTGGGTGATAATTGTCCATTTGTTGGTGGCAAGACTATTTTTGCCAGAAAAGTGTTTGACATATATGTGGCTCAAAGTAATATGTGCACCCGCAGCGACGGTGAGGTGGCCGAGTGGCTGAAGGCGCTCCCCTGCTAAGGGAGTATACGGTTTGTAGCCGTATCGAGGGTTCGAATCCCTCCCTCACCGCCATGTTGCTGCAGCAAGATAGATGCGCGTCCGTAGCTCAGCTGGATAGAGTACCTGGCTACGAACCAGGCGGTCGGAGGTTCGAATCCTCCCGGACGCGCCATAACTTGCGGTGAGGTGGCCGAGTGGCTGAAGGCGCTCCCCTGCTAAGGGAGTATACGGTTTGTAGCCGTATCGAGGGTTCGAATCCCTCCCTCACCGCCATGATTTACAAGCCTGCCTTGTATTAAGATGTGCGTCCGTAGCTCAGCTGGATAGAGTACCTGGCTACGAACCAGGCGGTCGGAGGTTCGAAYCCTCCCGGACGCGCCATCTCTTCACG
Source organism: Salinivibrio sp. IB282 (assembly GCF_001995685.1). Lineage (NCBI taxonomy): Bacteria > Pseudomonadati > Pseudomonadota > Gammaproteobacteria > Vibrionales > Vibrionaceae > Salinivibrio > Salinivibrio sp. IB282. Next base: position 54,022 of record NZ_MUET01000010.1, read on the forward strand.
GAAGACCCGCAACACGGTTCATGATGAACGTAAGATTGACGACACGCGCTCGTAGCTCAGCTGGATAGAGTACCTGGCTACGAACCAGGCGGTCGGAGGTTCGAATCCTCCCGAGCGCGCCATCTTCAATCTTAAGCAAATCTGTCAGCGCGTCCGTAGCTCAGCTGGATAGAGTACCTGGCTACGAACCAGGCGGTCGGAGGTTCGAATCCTCCCGGACGCGCCATTTTGCTCGCTTCTCTGCCTTATCGCATACCATCCTTCGTTTACTTCTATCGCTTCGATAGTTATCGTTGACCTCTTCATGTCTCTCTGCGTTTCTTTTATATCTCCCTTTACGTTTTGATTGCTTGTCTGTCACGTTCAGTGCGTCGTTTGGACAGTTGATACAAATAATCACGATAGGAAAAAGGTTTTTTCCAAAAGTGCGATAGTCTGAAAATTGGTATCGTTCCCCATTTTATTCGGTGCTCGCGTCAGTGGCTCTCGGCCCTGTATTGACGGTAATTGTATATAAACACTTAGTTTGTTTGGTTTGATCGCGAAGTGGCTAAAAATGCCCATTGGTGGGCGTTATGAGGTAACAAAAACGCAATCGCCAGATTGTCATTGATACGAATTGTTAGTATTTTGAACGCCGTTGATGAGTTTGCCACCAAAATAAATGGATAATAATGGGGGCAATCACTGCTTATAAGTAAGCAATAGTGAGTGTGACAAGGAAGAAACCATGGATTTAGGCCCGCTTTTAGAACAGGCAACGATGCTGATGTTAACCGGCATGGTTGTGGTATTTGTATTTCTTTCGATATTAATTTTTTTGGTCCGCCAACTGGAACGTTTTGGTGACCCTATCCCCCCTGCCGCGGCGAAAGCAGCCGCTCAGCCCAAAGCCCAAGCAGCACCTGACGTATCGCAGCCTTCACCGGATGTGATTGCCGCGATCACTGTCGCTGTTCAGCAGTACCGCCAACGTCACCGTTGAGTGGCCAGGCACATATAAAAAAGGAGTTTGTTATGTCTACGCCGTTAGCTATTACCGATGTGGTATTGCGTGATGCCCATCAGTCGTTGTTTGCCACACGTCTGCGTTTGGACGATATGTTGCCGATTGCCGCCGAGCTGGATCAAATTGGTTTTTGGTCACTGGAAACCTGGGGTGGGGCGACCTTTGATGCTTGTATTCGCTACCTGGGTGAAGATCCTTGGGTGCGCTTGCGAGAGCTCAAAAAAGCGATGCCAAATACGCCGATGCAGATGCTGTTGCGTGGTCAGAACCTGTTGGGTTATCGCCACTACGCCGATGATGTGGTACACAAGTTTGTCGAGCGCGCACATGCAAATGGCATGGATGTGTTCCGGATCTTTGATGCGATGAACGATGTGCGCAACTTCCAAGCAGCGGTGGGCGCGGCGGTGGAAGTCGGTGCGCATGCGCAAGGCACTATCTCTTATACCACCAGTCCCGTGCACACCATGGACACCTGGACAGACTTGGCCAAACAGTTGGAAGATCTTGGCTGTCACTCGCTGTGCATTAAAGACATGTCTGGTTTGCTAAAGCCTTATGAAGCCCATGAGCTGGTGAGCCGTATCAAAGCGGCGTGTGATATCCCCCTATCCTTGCATTGTCACGCCACCACGGGATTATCGACGGCCACCGCCGTCAAAGCGGTTGAAGCGGGCCTAGATGTGCTCGATACCGCCATTTCTTCAATGAGCCAAACCTACGGGCACACGCCGACTGAAACCGTGGTCGCGATGCTCGAAGGCACTGAGCGTGAAACGAACCTCGATCTGAATAAGCTTGAGTCCATTGCCGCTTATTTCCGCACCGTGCGTAAAAAATACGCGCAATTTGAAGGGCAGCTTAAAGGCGTCGACTCACGTATTTTGATTGCACAAGTGCCCGGCGGCATGTTGACCAATATGGAGAGCCAGCTTAAAGAGCAGGGAGCGACCGACAAAATGGACGAAGTGTTGGAGGAAATTCCCCGGGTCCGTGAAGATTTAGGCTATATCCCCTTAGTCACCCCGACTTCGCAAATTGTCGGCTCTCAATCGGTGATTAACGTGCTGACCGGTGAGCGCTACAAGAGTATTACCAAAGAGACGGCTGCATTACTCAAAGGGGAGTATGGAAAAGCCCCCGCGCCGGTTAATGCAACACTTCAGGCTCGCGTGTTAGATGGCGAAGAGGCAATCACCTGTCGCCCTGCTGATAAGCTGGAGCCGGAAATGGACGCGCTGACTCAAGCACTGACCGACAAAGCCGCGGCCGAGAATGTCACTTTAGCGGATCAGACCATTGATGATGTGCTGACCTATGCCCTGTTCCCGCAGGTGGGGTGGAAAYTCTTACAAAACCGAGGTAACCCTGAAGCGTTTGAACCAGTACCAACCGGGGAGCCAACACCTGCACCCGCCGTACCTGAGCAATCAGGCTGGGGTGACGTGGAAACCTACAGCGTGCGTGTTAACGGTCAGGTCTATCAGGTCGATGTAGGGCCAGATGGGGCGCTGGGTGATATTCAGCCAGTGAGTCAGGCGCCAGTATCGACGAGTGCGCCAGCCCCTCAAGCTGCGCCAAGCAACCTTGAGCCGGTGACGGCCCCGCTGGCAGGGAACATTTTTAAGGTAATGGTCACCCCAGGGGAGCATGTCCAGGAAGGCGATGTCCTGATCATTTTGGAAGCGATGAAGATGGAAACCGAGGTGCGAGCTGCCCATGCGGGCACCGTCCAAGACGTACAAGTGAAAGAAGGCGATGCCGTGACCGTCGGCATGCCGTTATTGCACTTAGGATAAGAGGGCAGCATGGAAGGATTAATGATCCTGTGGTCGGAAACTGGACTGGCAAACTTCCAGTGGCCACAGTTGGTAATGATTGCCGTGGGCTGTCTATTGCTCTTTTTGGCGATTCGACGTGGGTTTGAGCCACTGTTGCTCCTACCTATCGGTTTTGGCGCCATATTGGCGAATATACCCAATGCCGGTTTTAACGAGCCAGGCGGCCTGCTCTACTATGTCTACCATGTCGGGATTGATACTGGCGTATTCCCCCTGCTGATCTTTATGGGGGTGGGGGCGATGACCGATTTTGGCGCGCTGATCGCTAACCCGCGCACCTTGTTGCTCGGTGCCGCGGCACAGTTTGGTATTTTTGCTACCTTGTTTGGGGCCATTTTACTTAACTTGGTGCCAGGCATGGCGTTTAGCCTCCAAGATGCCGCTTCCATTGCCATCATTGGGGGCGCGGATGGGCCGACAGCTATCTTCCTCGCCAGTCGATTATCACCGGATTTGCTCGGCGCCATTGCCGTCGCAGCCTATAGCTATATGGCGTTGGTACCCATTATTCAGCCACCCATCATGAAGTTGTTTACCTCTGACAGCGAACGCAAGATTGAGATGAAGCAACTCCGTCATGTGTCGAAGACAGAGAAGGTCCTGTTTCCGCTGGCGGTGCTGATGATGACCATCTTGTTCTTGCCCTCGGCGACCCCGCTGGTTGGTATGTTTTGTCTTGGCAACTTGATGCGAGAGTGTGGCGTGGTAGACCGTTTATCGGGAACGGCGCAAAATGAGCTGATCAACATTGTCACTATTTTCCTTGGTCTGGCGGTAGGCTCCAAATTGGAAGCCGATAAGTTTCTTCAGTTTGAAACCTTAGGGATCTTGGTATTGGGCGCCGTCGCATTTAGCATCGGCACCGGAACTGGGGTATTAATGGCCAAAATCCTTAACCGCTTTAGCCGCGATCCTATCAACCCATTGATTGGGGCAGCCGGTGTATCAGCCGTTCCGATGGCGGCCCGAGTGGTTAACAAAGTAGGACTCGATGCCAACCCGCATAACTTCTTATTAATGCATGCGATGGGACCCAATGTGGCTGGCGTATTGGGCTCAGCGGTCGCGGCCGGGATTTTGCTGGCTTTGGTCGGCTAGCCTTCAGTGATTTGATACCGAGTCGATAAAAAGAAAATAGCGGTAGGCATTGAGTCTGCCGCTTTTTTTGTTAAGACTAGAGGTTTACGCTTTGCAATGGCTCTGTGCTTTATCTCGTCGTCAAGGCGAATACTATTAATAGATACGCCAGCATAAGCACAATGGCATGCGAAAGGAGTCAATATGTCGAATAATCTCTCACTTGCAATCACTGAATTTGGTGCACCAGAGGTACTTACCCCGGTCAATCGTCCGATTCCGTCGCCCTCTGAAGAGCAGGTGTTGATTCAAGTAAAAGCGGCTGGGGTTAACCCCATTGATGCAAAAACGCGAGCAGGGCTTGGTTGGGCTGCTGAGCATAATCGCGATCATTTGCCTTGGGTGCCTGGCTATGACGTTGCCGGGGTAGTGGTGGCGAATGGCACCAATGAAAGCAAGTTTGATGTGGGGGATCGTGTCGCTGGGATGATTGGTTTTCCCACCGAAGGCGGGGGATACAGCCAATATGTGGTCGCCGATGCTGGCTTGTTATCAACCGTGCCGCCGAGTGTGCCTATGGTGGATGCCGCCGCAGTGCCATTGGCAGGGCTGACGGCTTGGCAAGCACTTGAGCATGGTAAACTGGCGCGTGACGAAAAAGTATTGATTTTAGCCGGCGCCGGCGGCGTCGGGCACCTTGCGGTACAGTTAGCCGTTCGTCTCGGGGCCCAGGTTTTTGCCACGGCTTCTGAAAACAATCATGCCTTTTTACGTCAACTGGATGCGACACCGATCGATTACCATCAACCGCATTGGGCTACCGCCAATGGTGAATTTGATCTGGTGATTGATTTGGTGGGAGGAGACACCGCCATTGATGCATTAGCAGGCCTGAAAACAGGTGGGCGTATTGTCACCGTCCCCACTAATACGCGCGATACCATTACCTCCGCGGCTGCCGAGCGAGGGCTGAAGGCGACAGG
>NZ_MUET01000100.1:0-6494 GCF_001995685.1 Salinivibrio sp. IB282
GAGCCAGATACCTTTTCGATAGACACACTAAAGCAGCAAAAGGTTTCATGTTGGGAGGGCGTGCGCAATTACCAGGCACGCAATATGTTGCGTGATGAGGTAAGCGTTGGCGATGAAGTGTTGATTTATCACTCCTCGTGCGAGCCAGATACCTTTTCGATGGACACACTAAAGCAGCAAAAGGTTTCATGTTGGGAGGGCGTGCGCAATTACCAGGCACGCAATATGTTGCGTGATGAGGTAAGCGTTGGCGATGAAGTGTTGATTTATCACTCCTCGTGCAAACACGTGGGTGTGGTGGGGATCGCCACAGTCGTGCGCGCGTGTTACCCCGATCATACTCAGTTTGAGCCACAAAGCGGCTACTTTGATCCGAAAGCCACGCCTGAGACACCGCGTTGGTTTATGGTGGATGTGGCATATCAGCGTCATCTGCCACTGATTAAGTTGGCTGAAATGAAGCAAAACCCGGCACTGGCTGAGATGCCGTTGGTGAAAAAAGGTAACCGGCTGAGTGTGATGCCGGTTACCACAGCGCAATGGCAGGCAATCTTGGCGATGGCGGGGGAATAGTGCATCGCTATCAGACGCCTGTTGGCTCACGGTGAGAGCCAGGTCGCTTATAAAAGGGAGTCTAATAGGTGCGCTTTCAAATAGCGCGCTACCGCCTCATCAGCGTGACTACCAATAATGGCTTTATCTGAGAGGGTGGATTTGACACGTGCTTGGGCGGTGGCCATCACCAAACCTTGCCCAGCGGCGCGCAACATTTCCACATCGTTCATGCCATCACCAAAGGCGATACAGTCGGCCAAGTTGAGCTGATGACGACGTGCCACTTCCTCTAACGCCGCGCCTTTGGACACCCCATTCCCCATCACTTCCAGGCAGAATGGCGTCGAAAATGCCACGCTGATGCTCTCGCCATACTGGGACAAAAACTGGTGTTCGTATTTGAGTAAGTGGTCGTGATCGTGGCGAATAAAGAAAATCTTCGCGATGTTATCGACCGGTGGGTTGTCGACATCAAACTCCTGGGCGTTAAAGCCAGAGTCTTTATGATAGCGGGCGAGCTCTTCATCCATTTTGCTCAGCAGCCAGTCATTATCGCGATACAGATGAATAGTGACGGTCGGATCTTGTTTCACCTCATTGATGAGGTTGGCAACAATCTCAGGGTCAACATTGTGTTGGAATACCAAATTGTCATCGCTGTCATGCACGCGTGCGCCATTGGAGGTGATCATGTATGCAGGAATGCCGACGGTCTCACGAATGCTAGCCACGTCAACATGATGACGCCCGGTGGCAAATACAAAGTGGATGCCTTGCTGATGCAGTTGTTCCAACACCTGTTTGGTATAGGGTGCGATACTGTGCTCTGGGGTGAGCAGGGTACCATCGAGATCAGAAGCGACGAGTTTGTACATCATGTCCTCATTAGTTAGGCGATCACAATCACAGTATGTTTGAGTCTACTGCAACTGACGATGGCGAAAAAGGGAACCTTCTCACTGTTCGATTTCCGCTTTTAACGTTGGCACTGAGTTTGAAAAAAACCATCGATGGCCGTGAATGCTGCTTGGCGATGTGTATCGGTTTCAAACAAGATTTCGTGCCGCGCACCTTGGAAAAACTGCCATTGACTCGGCTGATTGGCTTGCCGGCGTAAAAAATGGAACTCGGCCATGGCGGGATTAGACACAATCTGTTCGCCGCCGGCTTGGCAAATAAGTATCGGGGTCGCCAATTGGGGGGCGATGGCTAGACAGTGCTGGGCCGCTCCCATGCCCTCGGCAATCCAGCGCGCACTTGGCCCGCCGATTTGCAACTGAGGCTGATTGATGTAGAGCTGACGAAACCAGGCGTAGCGTGCGCGTGAATGGGTTAAGCGGTTTTGCTCAAACGGCACATGGCGATAACCCACTTGGCCGGGCCCAAAGCGAGGTGGATGCTGATAGCGCGCTAACGAGCGGCATAGCCAAGGCGCGATACGCCCAAGCCAAGGATTCACTTGCACGCCAAACATCGGTGCGGTCATCGCAAGCCCGTCTATGGCATGGGGAAATTGGTGCGCATAGAGTGTGGCGATGGCTCCGCCCATGGAATGGGCGAGCATAAATGTTTGGTCGTATTGCCGATGCGCGGCAATAAATTGCATAAAAGTCGCTAGATCAGTGACATAGTCGTCAAAGCGTTCGACATGACCCAGATCGCGCGGTTTGATCACGAGCCGCTCGGACAACCCTTGGCCGCGGTGATCAAAGCTGTAGACGTCATAGCCCATCTGAAAGAGGTCATAAAAAATCTCTTGATACTTCATCACGCTTTCTATGCGGCCATTGACCACCACGACTGCCCGCGTGTTCTGCGGATGGGTAAAGCTGCACCAGTGCAAACGCAACCCGCCCTCACCGTGGAAGTAGCCTTGTTCACGCTGTTGCCAAAAAGGTGTTATCTGGTGTTTAAATGCATCGCTCAGCACTGCTTCACGGGCGAGAGAGTGCGCATCAAAAGCCGGCTGATCCTGACTGTCGGCGAGATCTGTCATCTTGGTTTACCATCACTGAGATAGACTTACTATAACCGTCTTGAGGGATGGATGAAAATGACACTTGTGGGAAAAGCGCCGCGGCAAAAAGAAAAGGCAAGCGCGAGCGCTTGCCTTAACACCGAATAACGATAAGTTACTGGTTGAAGTTGTAGTAGGTTTCTGCGCCAGGGCCAACGGGTAGACCGAGCACGAACACCCATACGTAGAATAGGATGCTCCATCCAACCATAAAGATCATCGAATAAGGCAACATGGTGGCAATCAAGGTACCAATCCCCAGATTTTTCACATAGCGACACGCCACCGCCAAAATCAGCCCGAAGTAACTCATCATCGGGGTAATGATGTTGGTCACTGAATCGCCAATTCGATAGGCCGATTGAATCGTCTCTGGGGCATACCCGACCAGCATTAACATCGGCACAAAGATCGGGGCAGTGATCGCCCACTGCGCGGATGCTGAGCCGACCGAGAGGTTAATCAGGCCACACATCAAGATGAAGGCAAAGAACAACGCTGGCCCTGTTAAACCGATGGTTTGCAAGAAGTCAGCACCGCCGACGGCAATCACTTGGCCAAAATTAGTCCATTTAAAGAAGGCCACAAATTGCGCGGCGAAGAACACCAGCACGATATACATGCCCATGGCGCTCATCGACTTAGACATCGAATCAATCACGTCGCGATCGTTATTGATGGTGCCGACGGTGCGGCCAAACACGATACCTGGGACGGCAAAGAACACCATGATAAAGGCCACAATGCCTTTCAAAAACGGCGAGCCTGCCACTTCATTGGTCTCGGGGTGACGCAGTGGTCCCCACTCAGGGACGATGGTAAGCGCTAAAATACCGCTGACAATCAGCACCGCAATCCCGGCATTGCGAAGACCGCGTTTCTCGTCATCATTCAGCTTGCTCGCGGAGGCGGCGGCGACATCTTCAGAGGCTTGGTCGTGGTCATACTGTCCCAGCTTAGGCTCGACAATCTTATCGGTGATCCACGCGCCCACAATGGCAATGAAGAAGGTAGAAATGAACATAAAGTACCAGTTCATTTCAGGCCCAACGCTGTAATCCGGGTCAATCATCTGCGCGGCTGACTCGGTGATCCCTGAGAGCAAAGGGTCGACAGTTCCCAACAATAAATTGGCTGAATAGCCGCCGGATACACCCGCAAACGCGGCGGCAAGCCCGGCTAATGGATGGCGGCCTAATGAGTGGAAAATCATCGCCGCAAGCGGGATTAACACCACATAACCAAGCTCTGAAGCCGTATTCGAGATAATACCGGCGAACACGATGGTAAAGGTCACGGTGCGACGCGACGCGCCCATTACCAGACCGCGCATCGAAGCGGACAGCAGCCCGGAGTGCTCTGCGACTGACACACCGAGCATGGCGACCAGCACGGTGCCGAGTGGGGCAAAGCCGGTAAAGTTTTTCACCAAATTGGTGACGATCATTTGCAAGCCTTCGGCGTTGAGCAGGCTTTGCACATAAATCATGCCATCGGCCGCGCGCCCTTTGGCACCCTCTGGGCGGGGGTCGGCGACAGACACATCAAAGTAGCCAGCAATACCCGAGGCGAGCAGGATAGCGACACAGAAAATCGCGAATAAAGTCACTGGATGAGGGAGCAGGTTACCGAGCCACTCGACGGTATCGAGAAAGCGCGTAAACAGTGTGCGCTTGTGCGGCCCACCTTGTTGCTCAGTGGTACTTGAGTGCATGGGATTGGTCTCCTTGGTTGTACTGCATTTCCCGTCTATGGGAAAAGGAGGCCGAATGTTAATTGTTTTTTAACTTAAATAGCAAGATTAAAAGCTAGTTATTAAGGTTAAAACGCGATCTGTGTGCTGCTAATTAACTTAAAAAACAACATATTTGACTGGATAATGACTTTAACGGACATCATTTGACGGGAAGTTGGCGTATGATGGATGGGTGCTCGAACCGGTAACGGGTTAAAAGTGTTAACAAATGCAACAGACTAAAACACAGACACATATTGATTACCTCGACATATTGCGTGTCCTCGCCGCTTTTTTCGTGGTGGCGATTCATGTACTCGGCCCGTATCGGTTTCAAATCGGTGATATCGCGCTGAGTGATTGGACCGTCGCGGTGGGGCTAAACAGTGCGAGTCGCTGGGCAGTGCCGATTTTTATCATGATTTCCGGCTTACTGTTGCTCTCGTCGACGCGCCCTTTCAGTTTGCGCCATTTTATCCGCCGCCGCGTGGTTAAGGTGGTGGTGCCCTTTTTGGTGTGGTCGTTGGCTTTTGCGTGCCTGTCTGGACTGACGCCGGATGGTTTTTCGTGGCAGACCGTCGTTCAAACACTCGAGGCGGCGCCTGATCATGAAACCTATTATCACCTCGGTTTTTTTTACTATTACATTCCGCTGCTACTTTGGGTGCCCTTGCTGCGTCCGTTAGTGCCACGCTTACCGCCATGGTCAGTGGCGTTGGTTGGCATGGCGTGGATAGGCGTCACCGCTTGGTATTTAACCGGCGCGCATGGCTGGTGGCGGAATGATTTTATCCTGTACGGCGGTTACTTATGGCTCGGCTATTGGCTGCACCAAGCGCCACGTGCGTTGTCACTGTGGTGGGGGCTGGGCCTGTTGGCATTGGGGATGACCGAGTATCACGTGTTGACCACCAGTGTTACGCATCAACAATATATTACCGAGGGGTGGCTGTCGTATACCACGGTTAATACGGTACTGATCAGTGCTGCTCTGTTTCTGGCGGTGAGGCAATGGCGAGCGGGGAAAGCAACCCCATCGTGGTTGGCGACCTTAAGTCGTTATAGTCTCGGGATCTACCTGATTCACCCGGTGTTTCTCTGGCCCGTGCGTGCTTATTGGCCCACCTTATCGCCCGCACTGGTTTGGATCCCCTTACTGACGCTGTATGCCTTTGCGGGGGCGGCGTTGACCACTGCTGTACTCCAGCGTTATCGCGCCACCGCGTGGTTGGTGCCATAAATGATGACACTTTTGACGACAAGGGCGGTCATAACTGATTGAATATAGGATGACAGGATCAGATCGCAATCATGAAGCCTGATGCCCCTAAATGGTATAAAAACCACCATACTTATAAGGTGGGGGCCGGTAAGGAGAGAGACCATGGATGACGTCGCAGTGGTGATTAAGCACAGTAAGCGCCTAGAAAGCTTGCTGCGTGAGCACTATCACGCCGAAGGGAAAGGGCTCCATCAGCTTATCGACAGTAGCCAAAAACGGCTGCCGCATGAGGTGATCAAGAAATTGCGCTTTGTGGCGACGATTCGTAATAAGGTCGTTCATGAAGAGGGTTACGAAGTCGACGATATACGTGAATTTATATCGGTGAGCAAATATTGTGAGTCAGAATTAGTGCCGCGAAGCAACCGATTGATTTGGCGGCTTGCCGCGGGGCTTATCCTGCTGTTTACCGCGGGGGCAATTGGTTTTTACGCGCAAGTGTGGCCGCAATGGAGTGGTTAGCTAACCATAATGATCGGTTGTCACCTCACGGTTAACGTTACGATTTTTTTAAACTGGATCTTGTTCTCATCAAGGGACGCTGGACATCTCCGCCAGCCTGCCTAGACTTGGCGTCCTTGTCTTGAAAGGAATGATACTCATGTGGAGCTGGTTCGCTGTCTGTTGTTCTGGACTGCTGCATATCTCCGCAGCCTACCGGGGCCCGCGTTGGCAGTTTTATCTGTTTAAACCGCTGACTATTGTGATGCTAATGGCGATAGTGGGCACTCACATTAGCGCCTCTCATTATGCGCAATGGGTGTTCGTCGCGTTGTTGTTTTCCGTGGTGGGTGATGTCTTTTTAATGCTCCCTAAAGACAGATTTGTGCAGGGGTTAACCAGCTTTTTGCTCGCCCATCTTGTCTATATCTTCGCGTTTTGGGCACAGTTTGATGGCCATATGG
>NZ_MUET01000101.1:0-6293 GCF_001995685.1 Salinivibrio sp. IB282
GTGGTCACCTTGACCGTGACCGACAGCCAAGGCAACACAGCCGAGTTCGACGCGACCGTTCAAGGGGACGGTACGTTCCGCACCACGGAAGACCTAAGCGAAGCGGGTCTGGTTGATGGCGACATCACCGTGGTTGCATCCGTGACGGACAGCGCGGGCAACCCAGCGAGCGACACAGAAACCGCGACGTTGGATGCGGATCTAAGTGACGACCAGCCGGCTATCGACTTGAATGCGGTAGGCGATGGCAACCTCAGCGCGAGCGAAGCGGATGCGGTGACGTTGGAAGGTACAACTGACAACGTCGAAGCCAACCAAGTGGTCACCTTGACCGTGACCGACAGCCAAGGCAACACAGCCGAGTTCGACGCGACCGTTCAAGGGGACGGTACGTTCCGCACCACGGAAGACCTAAGCGAAGCGGGTCTGGTTGATGGCGACATCACCGTGGTTGCATCCGTGACGGACAGCGCGGGCAACCCAGCGAGCGACACAGAAACCGCGACGTTGGATTCCATCATTCCCAACCCCCCAGTCATCACCAATATCACCGATGACTCAGCGGGTAGTGATTACAGCGATGTCACTTTGCACGGTACGGGTGAACCTGGAGCAACTATCACGTTGTATAGCAAAGAAGGCAGTACGACTAATGGTAATGATACCAATCCGAATGGTTATGTTCGTGTCGCGACCGAGGTTGAGGTGGATGGTGATGGATTCTGGACTTTAGATATTACAGATCTCGACAATACACCTGTCAATGATAATGAATTCTTCAAAGCGATTCAGACTGATGAGGCGGGTAACGCCAGTGAAGATTCGAACATTGTGCATTACTGGCACGGTGAATGGACGAATGCCAATACCGAAACTGGGGATGATTATGTCTTGACTGGTGCCGGTAACGATACGGTTAATATCATTACTGATGATGCTAACGATCAACTCGTCATTGACGGTGGTGCAGGAAATGACAAGGCTGTATTTAATACGAGTGTCGACAACCTATCGTTCAGCAAAGATAGTAATGGTTACGTCATTGTTGAAAACAGTGACACCGGAGATCGTGTTGAGCTGCGTGATTTTGAATCGATCAATATAGATGGCGATGACCAGAATATCGATGAGCTCTTCACGCCAACTGTCAATATTGTCGAAGACGCCAACGATGATGGCTTTATCAGCAGTGGTGAGCTCACTGGCCAGGTCGACGTTGAAGTCGGCTTGCCAGCCGGCGCCGTGGATGGTGACAAAATCCGCGTCAGCGATGGCGCCACCACCAACGAGATCGTGTTGGAGCAGAGCGACATCGATAACGGCAGCGTCGCGACCTCGTTCGATGYGCCAGCGGAAGGTGAAACCCTCGAGGTGACAGCGGAGCTGGAAGACCAGTTTGGCAACACCTCGGCAGAAGGCAGCGACAGCGCCGTGCTCGACACCCAGATAGAGATGCCTACGATCAAGGCGATTTGGGGGAATGGCTTCAATACTGGGCTTAAAGTGGAGGCTGAGCCGAATACAGAGCTATCGTTTAAAGATCAAAATGGCGACGCTATCCTTAATAAAGATGGGGACATCCTCAAGGTCAGTGTTGGTGAATCAGGCCAAGTGACATTGAATGGCGACAATTTGCCTGATGGCGAAGTGTTTCCGCTTGATATCACGGTTGTATCGACCGATTCAGCTGGAAACAGCGCTGAAGCAACAGCCCCCGCGCAGCCCACGCTGACACTCGAAGACACGGGGAGTAGCGCCGATGATGGTATAACCAATCAGGGTGAAGTGACTGTAAGCGGCATTGAGCCAGGTAATAAATGGTTTTATACCTTTGAGAATGCAGGAGATTACAAGCCGTTTGAGGGTGACCTTGGTAACTTTACCCAAGGTGAGGGAACAAGTTTTACGCTGCCAGAAGGCGAGTATGAGTGGTCAGATATTCGGGTTTATCAGCAAGACGAAAACGGCAATATTAGTGCGCATCAATGGCATCCTGCGGTAACGGTCGATACGACAGCCCCAGAGCAAAATGATGGCTTGAACAGCATCACGTTCGATGATGCCGATGACCTGATCAACGAGAGCGAGCAAACCTCCGTGACCTTCAGCGGCACGGTGGAAGACGGTGCGGCGATAGACAGCATCGTGATCACCGACGGCCAGGGTGGCAGCGTCACCGTGGACGCGAACGACATCACCGTGAGCGGCAACGATGTCAGCGTGGCCGGCCAAGACCTGAGCAGCCTGGGCGATGGCGAGTTGAGAGTGACCATGTCGGTGACCGATAAGGCCGGAAACCAGGGCAGCGTGGATGACAGCGCCGTGTTCGACACCCAGATAGAGATGCCTACGATCAAGGCGATTTGGGGGAATGGGCTTAAAGTGGAGGCTGAGCCGAACACAGAGCTATCGTTTAAAGATCAAAATGGCGACGTCATCCTTGATAAAGATGGAGACCCCCTCAAGGTCAGTGTTGGTGAGTCAGGCCAAGTGGAATTGAATGGCGACAATTTGCCTGATGGCGAAGTGTTTCCGCTTGATATCACGGTTGTCTCGACCGATTCAGCTGGAAACAGCGCTGAAGCAACAGCCCCCGCGCAGCCCACGCTGACAATCGAAGACACGGGGAGTAGCGCCGATGATAGGATAACCAATCAGGGGGAAGTGACTGTAAGCGGCATTGAGCCAGGTAATAAATGGTTTTATACCTTTGAGAATGCAGGAGATTACAAGCCGTTTGAGGGTAACACTGGTAACTTTATCGAAGGTGAGGGAACAAGTTTCACGCTGCCAGAAGGCGAGTATGAGTGGTCAGATATTCGTGTCTATCAGCAAGACGAAAACGRCAATATTAGTCCACATAAATGGATGTGGTACCCGGGGGGAGTAGTCGATACGACAGCCCCAGAGCAAAATGATGGCTTGAACAGCATCGCGTTCGATGATGATGTCGTTAATAGTGCAGTTCACAACGCTGTGACGCTCAGTGGTCAAGTAGAAAAGGGAGCAACGGTTGACAGTATTGTGATCACGAATAGTGCTGGAGGCAGCATTGGGTCGATTGGTGGTATAGATACTAATGACACCAATTCAGGCGGAAGCATCACTGTCGACAGTGGCGACATCAGCGTGGATGGTGATGGCAACGTGACCGTCACAGGCCAAGACGTGAGCAGCCTGGCCGATGGCGAGTTGACCGTGACCATGACGGTGACCGACCAAGCAGGGAATACGGGGAGCGTGAGCAACAACGCCGTCTACCTTGCTTCTGATGGACTAACGGTCTCGGCTTCCTTGGCTGAATTTGCCGGCGGTTCGCATCCAGCCGATGATTTAATAGCGCATGTTAAACAAGAGAATCTGAATTCAGATCAAGTCACTAAAACGACAACTGATACCGGAAAGCCCCTGCTTATTGGCGGTACATCAATCGAAACATATCATCTAGGTGATAGCAGCGGGACTGAGGATATTACCTTTATATCACAACAAGCTGATGCGACTACCGTGTATTATGGTGGTAGTGGCGACGATACGGTTTACCTACAAGGTAATCGCAGTGATTATCGCTTAAAATTGTACAATGACAATGATTGGGTTCGCCTTGAATACCAAGACGAGCAAGGAAGTCATCCCCGTCATGATCTAAATAAAGTGGAAACCATCTACTTTGCCGATGGTAAATATCAAGTAGATAATGGCGAGCTGACCAAAGTTGCGGACATTGTGCAGCTGGACGTTGACGTGACGTTGAACGATAACGACGGCTCTGAACAAATCACATCAGTAATTATATCGGGAATGCCTGAAGGGGGCAGCGTACCGGATGGCGAGCAGCTTGATTCAGGTGATTGGCAAGTGCCGGTTGATGGCTCAGACACTGATTTCTCGGTCACGCTTGAATTGCCTGAGGGAGGTGCCCCTGATTTATCCGTGACTGTTGGTGCAGCTGAGGTTGATAATCAAGGCAATCGTGTTGATGTCGAAATCACAGACACGGCTTCACCATTAAACGTCATTTTACCGAATGAAGTGACGAGTAATGTGTCGCAACCGCTTACGCTCACTAACGATGATGGGATTGCGGGGTATAACAATAGCTTTGGCTATTATGTCAAAGATGACAATGGCAATCCCACTACTGGCAAAGTGGTTTGGGCGAATTCATCGAACGCTAATGAAGGCGACACATTTGATCTGGATGGTTACGCCCAAGGCGAAGTTGGATTCTTTATTATTCCAGATGGTGGTAGTAAAAATGCAATATCAGACCAAGCCAATGTAACGTTTGAGCAAAATCATCAAGGCAACTGGCAAGCTGTCGTTAATGGGCAGCCGTTATCCGGCAAGGGTGCACCAGCTTTATTTGACCAAGCTGATCTAAACCCAGATGGCAAAACATATGTGACTCTTTCCAACAACGGTAATATTGGGTTTGAGGATACACTGGGGGGCTCATATGAACAAGTAGTAGATTGGCTAGGCCACGTGAGTTTTGAGAAGAAGTTTGATTACAACGACGTACAAGTGAATGCTGAATGGGGCGATGAGGTGACTACCGTTACTGGGACCACAGGTGACGATGCTTTAGAAGCCGGTCAAGGCAATGACATTCTCATCGGTGGCACCGGTAGCGATAAATTCCAGTGGTCGCTGGATGATATGCCATCGTCTGCCGATGGGACGGAAACCGATGTTATTGTCGATTTTGACAACCAAGGTGACACGCAAGACACCTTCTCGTTTGTCGAGGATTTAACTCAGCTCATCAAAGAAGGGCACGTGTCGATTTCATGGCAAACCACAGACAGTGGTGAGGCTGAAGGTACGCTCACCATCGGTATTGATGCCGACGGCGATAGCCAAATGGATCAGCAGATTGACATTGAAAGCTTGAGCGTCGTTACCAACGGCGGTCAGCAAGAAGTGGTGATCAACACCTTGATTGGTGGCCAAGAAGGGGAGCTAAGATTGACGCAAGATGGTAATAATACTGAACTTTCAGTAGGAGATAACCAAGACTTAGAAATCGACGTCGATACAGACTGGTAATCTCCCTCAGGCAGCGGCTATGATGTTGCTGCCTGTTATTTTTCGGTCAAAAGAGAGATGTAAGTGACTGACCAATCAAATAATAATCAATCGGTGCAGTGGCAAATCGCAGCGGGCGAACAACCCACCGACGATCCCTTGCTAGATTGTTTGGTATTGCTGACCGAACACTATGGCACCCCTGCTCGGGGGATGCGTTAGTGGCGGGCTTGCCGATGACCAATGCGCTACTCACGCCCGATATGTTTCCACAAGCGGCAAGGCGCGCCGGTTTGGCCGCACGTTTGTCACGTCGCAACCTGGATAACTTAGGGCCGTTATTGCTCCCTTGCGTGTTACTGTTAGCAGATCAAAAAGCCTGTGTGCTGCGTGAGATTGATAATGAGGCAGGCACTGCCCTGATTCAGTTGCCCGAAAATGGCGGCGAGCAAACCATGCAGCTTGAAGCCCTTGAGGCGATGTATATCGGATATTGCTTTTTTATTAAGCGCCAGTACCGCGGTGATCAGTCGGTCGATTTACACCTGCACGAATGGCACTATTTCATCAATCAATGAATTTTAGTCATGGAATAGACATGTTAGAACGTCACCACCTTCATATTTTGCGTGCGATCAAAGAGCAAGGGTCGCTTACCGCAGCCGCAGAGACGCTTCATCTCACCCAATCTGCCATTAGCCATGCGATGAAAAAGCTAGAAAGCCAGCTCGGGATTAGCTTGTGGCAAAAATCCGGACGGCAGCTTCATTTCACGCGAGCGGGTGAGTACTTGCTTACGCTGTCTGAGCGCATGCTTCCTCAGTTCAAGCACGCTGAACAGCAGCTTAAACAGTTTGCCCAAGGCCAACGTGGCACACTGCGCATTGGTATGGAATGCCACCCTTGCTATCAATGGCTGTTGAAAGTGGTCGAGCCGTTTTTGCACCAATGGCCAGATGTGGATGTTGACGTTAAACAAAAGTTTCAGTTTGGCGGGCTAGGCGCTCTTTGGCCATGAGATTGATGTGCTCGTCACGCCCGATCCCTTACTTAAACCAGGCATAGAATACGTATCCGTGTTTGATTACGAACAGGTGCTGGTGGTGAGCGGACGAAGTGCACTCGCGGCGTTTGACCATGTTGATCCTGAGCAAGTAACACAGGAAGTGCTGATTACCTACCCTGTTGATCAATCGCGTTTAGATGTCTTTACCCAGTTTTTGGCGCCGGCGCACTGTGCACCGCGCAAACACAAAACCATA
>NZ_MUET01000102.1:0-6155 GCF_001995685.1 Salinivibrio sp. IB282
CACGGCGCCATCGGACATCAAAGCCAAAGATTAATCCCGATGTTAAATTTGGCACCGATCGTGACAGGCGCCCGTTGGCAATGTGCCCATATCCAACAAAGTCCCGGGGCTTGTGTCACCTACACCAATGGAATCACCGATATATAAACCAGGCGTAGGTCGGACAAGCGCCGGTGCGGTGTTAATCATGAATACCCAAGCCAAAGCGCGCCTCCGACATTGGCGGCCAAATTTCGCACTGAACGTGACAGGCGCCCGTTGACAATGTGCCTATATCCAACAAAGTCCCGGGGCTTGTGTCATCGACGCCAATGGCGCCTTTGGATTACTTTACTTGCTTGGCTTCTTCGCGAATACGTGTGATGAGCTCGGACGATTGGGCTTGATGTTTGAGTACGATATCAACGGTGAAAGGAAGCGTCGATTGCTCGAGTTTATCTTGTATTATTGCAAGATCATCGAATGTTAATGCGTTGCCCTCAAGCATGATGTCGATATCGGAATTATCTCTAAATGTGCCGGTTGCGCGAGAGCCAAAGATCCAGGCGTGTTGGACGCCAGGGTGGCTGAATACCATATCCTGGAGCAGTTGAAATTGATGCGGTTTTAACCCCATATCCATCATCAACGTGGCATTATTGCCCACTTTTATTCTCCAAATAACGCATTATCTCGGCAATAATAGGTGCGTAATGTTTGACGATCAGTCTTTGTGCCTCAAGGGCATTTTTTTCATCGTAGGTATGCGAAAGCAAGTTTCGCTTTACTAGCGCGTCAAGCAAGGTTTCACACTGATCTGACGACAGATGGTTGGCTTCTAACGTTGTGCGAATAACACTGCGCGGCGATGCAACATCAAACCCTTCATAGTTTAATAAGTCTTTTAAGGTTTTCCACATGAGCTCAAAAGTAAACTCAAACGTTTGTACGAGGCCTGCCAGCTCAAGTTCATTATAGCTTTCTTGCCCGCAAGCGTTTTCAAGCCGACGTTGTGCTTTAATCAGGTTTTGAAGTCGAAGTTGCCAGCGCTCTAGGTGTGTATCCGTCATTTTCATCTCGTTGCAGGGTTAAGGAGTCGATCCCCGAATTGTGCCATACGCCTATACAACCACCGATATATAAACCAGGCGTAGGTCGGCATAAGCGCCAGCACAGTGCCAATAAGTATCACAATGTGGGCCGCGCGCCATCCGACATCGGCGGTTAAATTTGGCGTCGATCGTGACTGGGGCCCGTTGACAAGGTGCACTTATCCAACATCTTGCAGAGACTTGTGTCATCGACGCCAATGGTATCATCGGCATTTAAATTATCGTTCTGCACGGGTAATAGCTCAATACAAATTCCACGAAGGATGATAACTCCCTCTTTTAACTTCACGATGAAATGAGGAATACGGCCAATCAACGACGCGCTCAACCCAACCATGTTTAACCGGATTGAAATGCACATAATCAAAATGATGCTTAAAATCTCGCTCATCCCTGATTGTATGCTCCCAAAACCGATCTTGCCATACCATCCCTTTTCCTGTAACGAGTCGCTTATCAATTCGCGACACACTTTTAGTAAATAGCTTCTTTATCTCGCGCCAACTAGTTGAATAATCTGAGTCATTATCGGGAAGTGTCCAAATAGCATGTAAATGATCAGGTAAAACAACCCAAGCATCGATTTGAAAAGGACGAGACGCTTTGACGGTTGCCACCGCTGAACGCAGTAACCTTATATGCTCCGTGAGCAATTGCATCTCTCTGTCGTGTAGATTTACCGTAAAAAAATACGTGCCACCATGTGCATAATTTCTCCGATACCGCATTCCAGGCTCTCTTTTGCCACCTTCACATACGATCAAGTGACGCGAACCCAAGGCAGGAATCAAGTTTCATTACAATAAATTAGAATTCAGCCGAGAAACAAGATCGAAAGTGTTTGTTGTGCAGGGATTTGTGTCACCGTCGCCAATGGCACCACCGATATACAAACCAAGCGTAGGTCGGCATAAGCGCTAGCACAGTGCCAGTCATGAATACCCAAGCCGGCCGCGCGCCATCCGACATTGAGGCCAAAATTGGCGCCGAACGTAACAGGCGCAGTGCATCAACGAACACATTCTTAGTGTACTGTGTACCCATCGTTTCGTTAGGTTATGTTGACATCGGGTACTTAGTACACATACTATAAGGTATAAGGAGCTCCAAACGTGAGCCACGCACTCCATTTTATTGAGACCCCAACATTTACCAGATTAATTACTGCACTCGCATCTGATGATGAATTGAAAGAGCTACAGAGCGAACTCATCACTCAACCCGAAAAGGGCGATCTGATTCAAGGTACAGGTGGGCTAAGAAAAGTCAGGATGGCCAAGAAAGGGCAAGGAAAGAGCGGGAGTCTAAGGGTCCTATATTATTTTGCTCACGCTGAAACCATTTATTTAGTGTATGTGTATGCTAAAGCAACGCAAGAAACTTTGACACATGAAGAGAAAAAGCAGTTGAAAGAACTAGTTAAACAACTTCGAGGTAATGGGAAATGAGTATTTTTGCAGATCTTAAGATGTCCCTTGAAGAGGCAGTCGAAATCAAGAAAGAAAACATGGAGCCCTCTCGTGTTACTTCTTATGCCATTGAAGACGTTAAGGCTATTCGTGAAGATATTCTGAATGTATCGCGCTCTGAGTTTGCCAAAGCAATGAGCGTGAGTGTTGAGACAGTAAAAAGCTGGGAAAATAAGCGTCGTAACCCCTCAGGCTTAGCGGCGAAGGTGCTTCACACTATTAAAGATAACCCTGAGTTTTATAAAGCATTAGAAGCTCATTAGTGGCAGCAAGTTGTTTATATTACCTAAGAAATCTATAGGTCGGACAAGCGCCAGCACAATGCCAATCAATATCACGATGTGTGCCGCGCGCCCGTTGCACGGCGCCTCCGACATGAAAGCCAAATTTGGCGGCGATGTTAAATTTGGCACTGATCGTGAAAGGCACCCGTTGGCCCAATGCGTCATATCGACATCTTACCGGGGCTTGTGTCACCTACACCAATGGGATCATCGATATATAAACCAGGCGTAGGTCGGACAAGCGCCGGTGCGGTGTTAATCATGAATACCCAAGCCAAAGCGCGCCTCCGACATGAGCGGTTATACTTAGCACTGCTCGTGACAGGCGCCCACCGACATCAGTCTGCGGACGCTCCCCACGCCCTCACAACCCCCTAGTTAACGATCAGCCCTTACTGTGAGAAATGGCCGGAAATAATTTGACATATATTTGACTGTCTGATGACAGATCGATAATCTGCGTGTTCGCTTTTTTAGACGAAAAGAATAATAAACTGGCTAGAGACAATGATCTATTTACAGAACCATAAGCCTATTGGCAGCGGACAAACCCGAGACTGCTACCAGCATCCCCACGACTCAACAAAGTGCATTAAAATCATGAAAGCGAATCAGCCGAGTGATGTGAACGCAAGGGAGTGGGA
This sequence comes from Salinivibrio sp. IB282, assembly GCF_001995685.1. Lineage (NCBI taxonomy): Bacteria > Pseudomonadati > Pseudomonadota > Gammaproteobacteria > Vibrionales > Vibrionaceae > Salinivibrio > Salinivibrio sp. IB282. The sequence goes on from NZ_MUET01000102.1 coordinate 3,489, forward strand.
CTATTATCAGTATCTAATCAAGAAGCATGTAGATACCAGCCATTTACCGCAATGTTATGGATTTATCGACACAGATTTAGGCGCAGGGTTAGTCTTTGATTTTATTGGGGAAAATGGCGGAGAAACCTTTTTAAGCTTACTGGAGAAGGACAAGCTATCTCGAGAAAAGGCGTCCAAGATATTTGTTGGTGTCGAACAATATTTGAAAGACACCAAGATTTGTTTTATCGATACCAATTTGAACAACATTGTGGTGGATAAAGATAACTTCTACATCATTGACGGCATTGTTCCTCCTAAAGAAAAACGCGCTTGGCTATATCAAAAGGTACCACTAATCAGTCGTTGGCGAACGCAAAAATCGCTTAAGCCTGCCAAAAGAAAGCTTGAAAAGCTACTCATCGGCGAGCCAGTAGAAAATGTGGGATGTGGTGACACCGAAATCGCGTGAATTAACCAGTGTCCCATTGGCAACTTGCGTATACGCAACATCATGCCGGAACTATTTTCGTCCCCTAACGGACCAGCAAAACATAAACCAGGCGTAGGTCGGACAAGCGCCAGCACTATGTTAACTTGAGTCTCGGTCTAGCCTGCGCGCCTCCGACATCATGGTCAAATTTGACAACGATCGTGACAGGCGCCCGTTGACAATGTGCCCATATCCAACAAAGTCCCGGGGCTTGTGTCATCGTCGCCAATGGAATCACCGATATATAAACCAGGCGTAGGTCGGACAAGCGCCGGTGCGGTGTTAATCATGAATACCCAAGCCAAAGCGCGCCTCCGACATTGGCGGYCAAATTTSGCACYGAWCGTGACAGGCGCCCAGTYGGCAATGTGCACATACCCAACACCTTGCMGGGGCTTGTGTCACCTACGCCAATGGCACCATCGATGTATAAATTTTGTCATTGTATGCATTCCCACGCAGGAGCGTGGGAACGAGTAAAATATTGGAGCCGATCGTGAATGGCATCATTGACGTTAAAGTATGTGTAGGTCGGCATAAGCGCCTTCTCGATCGCACAAGCTTGGCGTGATTTCCGCCGCGCGCCCGTTGCACGGCGCCATCCGACATGAAAGCCAAATTTGGCACCGATCGTGACAGGCGCCCAGTTGGCAATGTGCACATACCCAACACCTTGCCGGGCCTTGTGTCACCTACGCCAATAGCACCATCGATGTATAAATTTTGTCATTGTATGCATTCCCACGCAGGAGCGTGGGAACGAGTAATCGTAGCCAATGGAACCATCGATATATAAACCAGGCGTAGGTCGGACAAGCGCCGGTGCGGTGTGAATCATGAATACCCAAGCCAAAGCGCGCCTCCGACATTGGCGGCCAAATTTCGCACCGATGTTAAATTTGGCACCGATCGTGACAGGCGCCCGTTGGCAATCTTACACCTATCCAATATCGCGTAAGGGCTTGTGTCACCTACACCAATGGCACCACCGGTTATTTACTCCGCATCCTCCGCCAGTGCCGCGCCGTGGTGGGTGAGGCCACACAACATAGTTGGCATGGCGTTGAAGATTTCCTCAAACTGTGCCAACTCTTCTGCGCCTTGTGCTTCCATGGTAGAAAGGGCAGTTTCTGGATCGTAAAGCAAGCTGATAGAAAGCACGACACCGCCGAGTAGGGCATTGCCATCGGTGTTTTCCGGCATCAATGTTTCCCAGTCATCACGGGTGAGGCTCCAGCCTTGCAACAAGCCTTCGGCGAAATCGCGCGTGGCTTGGTTGACAATTTCGGCGTCATCCAACAAACACCCTTCCGGCCACTGCCAATTTTTTTCCAACAGCTGTTGGCGCTGCGCATTCCAAATATCGACAATCAGGTTCGCGTACTGCTCAAACTGCTCATGGCTTTCAAATGGCGCTTGCTCGTCACCTCCCCACATTACCGGGAGCCACTCACTGGGGCTAATGACATGGGGCGCGGCAGCCATGGCGGTCACCACACCACGGGTTTGCATTTCGTTAAGCAGTTGCGCGCTATCAGCATGTTGGATAAGGAATTCGGATAAAGTCATCAGGCTCTCATTCGTATTCGATTTGTGTGCTGAGTTTAACAGCTTTCATGCTCACTTGCTTCCAGCTGATGTTATCCATATAGATGCAACTGGTGATGGAATAGCCATTTAAACCTAAACCTATCACCAACAACTTGACCGCAAAGCAGCAACTCTCTATAGTACGCCCCGTTAACGCGACAGTGGGGTTATAAGTCACCCAGTGTAAACGTCGTTTAACACACAATATGGTGAGGTGTCCGAGTGGCTGAAGGAGCACGCCTGGAAAGCGTGTATACGGCAACGTATCGAGGGTTCGAATCCCTCTCTCACCGCCATCATTAAAAAAACCGCCCGCGTGGCGGTTTTTTGCTATTTGGTTTTTGCTATTTGTTTTTGCGCAGCATCTAATGCGTCTTGGCACAGCACTCTCAATCCGTTTCACGCTCCGTAAGTAGCGATCTCAGCCTATGTTAACACGCAAGTTTTTTAACGCTTGGCCTTGGGTTAACTCACCAAACAATAGGCGTTTGATGATTTTGTTCGCTTCGGTTGTACGCTCTGCGGCACTGACAGCCAGGGTGTTTTTTGAGGCTTTTCAAGTTAAGAGTAAAATATTACTCATTAAAATGAGGTTAGAGTATTTA
>NZ_MUET01000103.1:0-6153 GCF_001995685.1 Salinivibrio sp. IB282
TGTGTATATCGCGATCGTAACCGTATTAATTCCAATTGTATTTCCTTTTCATTCTGTGTGAGTGCTATGACAACAACGTCGACGCCAGCTACCAATATAACCTGGCATAACAGTAGTGTGACCGCACAAGCGCGGGCGAAACAAAAACAACAAACCCYTGTGGTGCTGTGGTTTACCGGGCTCAGTGGTTCGGGAAAATCTACTATTGCCAATGCCGTTGAGCATCAATTATTGACCACTGGCGCGCACAGCTATCTGCTGGATGGCGACAACATGCGCCATGGCCTCAACCAGGACTTAGGTTTTAGCGCTGCAGACCGAGAAGAAAACATCCGTCGTATTGGCGAAGTGGCTAACCTATTTGTTGATGCCGGGGTGATTGTGCTCACCGCTTTTATCTCGCCGTTTCGGGCCGATAGAGAAAAAGTGCGCGCTCGTATTGGCGATGCTGCTTTTATTGAAGTGTTTGTCGATACGCCACTTTCCGTGTGTGAAGCCCGCGATCCGAAAGGCTTGTATAAAAAAGCACGTGCAGGAGACATTCCTGACTTTACTGGTATTGATTCGGCGTATGAGCCACCCGCCGCGCCTGAGATACATTTGCATACCGACCAAGCCGATATTGAAACCTGTGCCCAGCAGGTGGTGAGCTACCTCAACACTCACGGGTTTATTCGAGCATCTCAAGGAGCCAACTAAGTCATGCATTACGATGTGTTTAATGGTGATGCCGACGGCATTCTCGCGTTGTTGCAGTTGCGAAAAGCGGCGCCCCTGGCTAGCACGCTCGTCACGGGCGTTAAACGCGATATTCAACTGCTTGATCAAGTCGCGCAACAAACTGATACCTCGAGTGTCTGTGTGCTTGATATTTCGATGGATAAGAACAAAATCGCCCTTGAAGCGTTGATTAAGCGTAATATCCCCGTTTTCTATTGCGATCACCATCGTACTGGGGAAGTGCCGGTCGCTGATAACTTCACCGCGTTAATCAATACCGATGCCAACACCTGCACCAGTTTGTTAATTAACCAGCACCTTGGTGAGCGCTATGTGGCTTGGGCGATAGCAGCGGCGTATGGCGATAATATGGTTGCTGCAGCCGATGCCTTATGTGAGAAACACGGTATCGCGGCCGACCAACAAGCGTTTTTAAACGAGCTGGGTGTGTTGATTAATTACAACGGCTATGGCGCCAGCATCGACGATTTGCTCTTTGCGCCCGCCGATTTATATCAGGCGTTAATGGCTTATGACTCACCGTTTGCCTTACAAGCCGACCGCACGTCGCCGTATTATCAACTGCAAGACGGGTACGCCGATGATATGGCCAAGGCGCAGGCGATGGCCCCCGAGCATATGTCCATAGAAAGTACCATTTACTGTTTACCGAATGCGGCGTGGGCGAKACGCATCAGTGGCGTGTTCGGCAACCAGTTAGCCAATCAAGCGTCCGATAAAGCGCATGCGGTATTAACACTTAACCCGAACGAACAAGATTACACCGTCAGCGTGCGCGCCCCGCTCAATCAGCGCCATGGTGCCGATGAGGTTTGTGGGCAATTCCCCACCGGCGGTGGCCGCAAAGCCGCGGCTGGGATTAATCAATTACCCAAGTCAGAGTTAACCCCTTTCATCGACAGGCTGAATCAGTATTACAGGAAGCAATAACCCATGTCACACTCTTCAGATTTAATCGCCAAAGATATTGAAGCCTATTTGCAGGTGCATGAAAACAAGGATTTACTGCGCTTTTTAACCTGCGGCAGCGTCGATGATGGTAAATCCACCCTGATTGGCCGGTTGCTGTATGACAGCAAGCTGATTTATGAAGATCAGATGGCGGCGATTGAAAAAGACTCGCAAAAGTTCAATACCACCGATGAAGCGTTTGATTTGGCCTTGCTGGTTGATGGCTTGCAATCCGAGCGTGAGCAGGGCATAACCATTGATGTTGCCTATCGCTACTTTTCGACCGACAAACGCAAGTTCATCATTGCTGATACGCCAGGGCACGAGCAATACACCCGCAACATGGTCACTGGCGCGTCGACATGTGAACTGGCGATTGTCATGGTCGATGCCCGTCATGGCATTCAAACCCAGACCCGACGCCACAGTTATATTTGTAGTTTGCTGGGTATCAAGCACATCATTGTCGCGGTGAATAAAATGGACTTGGTGGATTACGACCAAGCCGTGTATCAGCAAATTAAAGCCGACTATCGCGACATGGCGAAACACTTTGCAATTGATGACATTCGTTTTGTGCCTATTTCGGCGCTGAAAGGCGACAATGTGGTGACCCCTAGTGAGCAAATGGACTGGTACCCCGGCGCCACCTTGATGAAGCTGCTCGAGACGGTCAAGGTCGCACAAGACAAAGATACCGAGCACATGCGCTTTCCGGTGCAATATGTTAACCGGCCTAACCTTAACTTCCGGGGTTACTGTGGTACCCTAACCTCGGGCACCGTGCGTGTTGGCGACAATGTCACCGTGTTGCCATCCGGCAAACAATCGGTAGTTGCCTCAATTTACACCTACGACGGTGAATTAGACTGCGCTTACCCCGATAACGCTATTACCTTAGCGCTTGAAGATGAGATAGATATCTCACGCGGCGATATGTTGGTGCACACCGGTCACGAACCTACCGTGACTAACCAGTTTAGCGCGCATGTAGTGTGGATGGATGAAGCGCCGCTGCGCACCCACAAAGATTTGTGGGTGAAATTTGCTACTCACATGGCGACAGGCAAGGTCACTGACATTCAGCACAAAATTGACGTGAATACCCTAGAAACTCATGCCCCGAATAGCGAAAGCCTCGCGTTAAACGAAATCGGCCTTGCCGACTTTACACTTACCGAGAGCACGCCACTAGACAGCTATCAGTTCTTACCCAAAACCGGCGCCTTTGTACTAATTGATCGCCACAGCAACCTAACTGTCGGCGCCGGCATGGTAAAAAGCCTCAATGAAAATGGTGAACAAACCATACGCACTTACACCGAGGCAGAAAAAGCGTTGAATACGTATATTCGAAAGCACTATCCGGAGTGGGGGTGTGTAGAAATATGAAGATTCTAGTCACAGGCGGTGCAGGCTTTATTGGTTCTGCGGTTATTCGCCATATTATTCAAAATACCAACGATAGTGTGGTGAATCTCGATAAACTGACTTACGCCGGTAACCTTGAATCGTTAGCGTCGGTCTGTGAAAGCGATCACTACGCGTTTGAGCAAGTGGATATTTGCAACCGAGCCGAATTAGATCGCGTCTTTGCCGAGCATCAACCCGATGCGGTGATGCACCTAGCGGCGGAATCGCACGTTGACCGCTCAATCGAAGGCCCCGCGGCCTTTGTCGAAACCAATATTGTGGGTACCTATACGCTATTAGAAGCGACTCGCGAGTATTGGAACCAGCTTGATGACAGTGCTAAACAAGCGTTTCGTTTCCATCATATCTCCACCGATGAAGTATATGGTGATCTCCCACATCCGGATGATGTCAAACAGGGGGCGGAAGCAGCGAATGCAGCTCTGCCGATGTTTTTAGAAACCACACCCTATGCTCCTTCAAGCCCTTATTCAGCGTCTAAAGCCTCAAGTGATCATTTGGTTCGTGCTTGGATGCGTACTTACGGACTACCTACCATAGTCACCAATTGTTCCAATAACTATGGTCCCCATCACTTCCCTGAAAAGCTGATCCCGCTTGTTATTCTGAATGCTTTAGCAGGTAAAGCCTTACCTATCTATGGTAAAGGCGACCAAATTCGTGATTGGCTCTATGTCGAAGACCATGCTCGAGCGCTATATAAAGTCGTCACGGAAGGCGAAGTCGGTGAAACCTACAACATAGGTGGCCACAATGAAAAGAAAAACGTTGAGGTAGTCGAAGCGATTTGTGCAATTTTAGACACATTAGTCCCGAAAACGACTTCTTATGCTGAGCAAATCACTTACGTGCAAGACCGTCCCGGGCATGATCGCCGTTATGCGATTGACTCTAGTAAAATGAAAAAAGCGCTTGGCTGGACACCGGTCGAGACCTTTGAAACCGGCTTGAAAAAAACGGTTCAATGGTATTTAGACAATCAAACCTGGTGTCAAAATGTTCAGAATGGTAGCTATCAAGGCGAACGTTTAGGCGTCAACTAGTCTACTAGTTTTTTCAAATCTCTAGTTCTATGCCCTAGCGTTTTCCTAGGACCTAGAACCTAGGACCTATTTTTTATGAAAGGTATTATTCTCGCCGGCGGCTCTGGCACTCGCCTTTACCCCATCACAATGGGTGTGTCTAAGCAGCTGTTACCGATCTACGACAAGCCGATGATCTATTATCCGCTATCCGTGTTAATGCTAGCGGGCATTCGTGAGATTTTGATTATCACTACCCCAGAAGATCAAGCCAGTTTTCAGCGATTATTGGGTGATGGTAGTCAATTTGGTGTTCAGCTTGAATACGCAGTGCAGGAATCGCCAGACGGCCTTGCGCAAGCCCTCATCATCGGTGAAGAATTTATTGGTGACGAGTCAGTCTGTTTGGTGTTGGGTGATAATATTTTCTGGGGGCAAGGGTTTCGGCCTAAGCTGCAGCAGGCGGTCGCTAATGCAGAAAGCGGAAAAGGCGCGACTGTGTTCGGTTATCAGGTGAAAGATCCTGAGCGTTTTGGTGTCGTCGAGTTTGATGACAATAAACGCGCGCTTTCGATTGAAGAAAAACCAAGTGAACCTAAGAGCAATTTTGCTGTTACGGGCTTATATTTTTACGATAATGATGCGATTAAGCTAGCGAAAGAGGTGCAGCCCTCAGACCGAGGTGAGTTAGAGATCACTTGCCTGAATGAGATGTACCTAAAGCGCAAAAAACTCAATGTGGAATTACTGGGTCGTGGCTATGCGTGGCTTGATACAGGCACCCATGAAAGCTTACTAGAAGCTGCACAGTTTGTTGAAACGATTGAGAAACGTCAAGGGTATAAAGTCGCCTGTCTAGAGGAAATCGCCTTTAATCAAGAGTGGTTATCTTTATCACAGTTACAACGGCAAGCTAATCAACTGGCGAAAAATAGCTACGGCGAATACCTTCAAAACCTTATGGAAGATGCGTAATGATCCCTGTCACCAAGCCCTATCTCCCCGACCGAGATAAATTAAAACGCTATATCGACGGTATCTATGAGCGAAACTGGCTGACCAATAATGGCCCTTTGGTTCAAGATCTCACACAGCGTTTGGAAGATTATCTAGACGTTGAAAACCTGTTATTGGTTTCTAACGGCACGTTAGCTTTACAAATCGCTTATCGGGCGTTGGGGGTAAGCGAAAGTAATGCCGGTGAACAAATAGAAGCGATTACGTCGCCATTTAGCTTCATCGCGACCGCGAGTTCACTGAAGTGGGAAGGCGTGCAGCCAATATTTGCCGATATTGACCCAGAAACTTGGTGTTTAGATCCCGAAAATATAGAGGCAGAGATTACACCAAAAACACGCGCCATTGTCCCCGTGCATGTATTTGGTAATGCTTGTGACGTCGAGGCGATCGATAAGATAGCTCAAAAGCATCAGTTAAAAGTTATCTATGACGCGTCTCACGCTTTTGGAGTGAAATATAATGGCGATAGCTTGTTAAAATATGGAGACGCTGCGACGTTAAGTTTCCACGCGACCAAACTGTTTCACACAGGCGAAGGGGGAGCGATCATCTTCAAACGCAAGGAAGATCTTGAGCGGGCTAAAAAGATGATTAATTTTGGTATTACTGGGCCTGAAACAATTGAAGAGTTGGGTATTAATGCCAAAATGAATGAGTTTCAGGCCGCAATGGGGTTGTGCGTGCTGGATGAGATGGAAGACAATCTAACAGCTCGAAAAAATGTATGGCAATTCTATAAGCAGTCAATACCAAAAGTATTGCAAATACAAAAGCTGCACGAAGAACTAGCGTATAACTATGCCTACTTCCCTGTAGTTTTTGAAAGTGAAAACCAGGCCGTCAATGTGGCTGCTAATTTAAAAGAAAGTGGTGTGCTGGCGCGGCGGTATTTCTATCCTTCTCTAGATAAACTAGGACTAGCAGAAAAAGACAATAAAGTATCATCTTTCTCTCGAGATATCGCAAGCCGAATTTTATGTATACC
>NZ_MUET01000104.1:0-5916 GCF_001995685.1 Salinivibrio sp. IB282
CTTCAGCGATGTTGATTTGCGCTGGTACACCGGCTAGTTTTGCAACATGAGCGCGCAGCTTCTCGACATCTTCACCTTTCTTACCGATAACCACACCAGGACGTGCCGTGTGAATAGTCACACGAACACTCTTAGCAGGACGCTCGATAACGATGCGAGAGACTGACGCTTTTTTCAGTTCATTGTTCAAGAACTGACGTACCTTAAAGTCGCCGTCTAGGTTGTCAGCGAAATCTTGGTTATTAGCAAACCAAGTGGAATTCCAAGGCTTAACAATGCCAAGACGAATACCATTAGGATGTACTTTTTGACCCATTGCTTTATCTCCTCGTCTCTTAGCGGTCTGCTACAACAACAGTGATGTGGCTAGAACGCTTCAAGATGCGATCGGCACGGCCTTTTGCACGAGGCATAATACGCTTCATGATTGGGCCTTCATCCACGAAGACTTTGGCGACGCTTAGATCGTCGATATCCGCACCTTCGTTATGCTCGGCGTTTGCAATAGCAGATTCCAACACTTTCTTAACCAGGTCAGCCGCTTTTTTGTTGCTGAAGGTCAGTAGTTCCAGTGCTTGTGCTACGTCTTTACCGCGCACTTGATCCGCAACCAAACGTGCTTTTTGAGGCGAGATACGAGCAAAGCGATGTTTAGCAATAGCTTCCATTTCTTACCCCTTAACGCTTCTTAGCTTTCTTATCAGCAGCATGGCCGCGATAAGTACGTGTTGGTGCAAACTCGCCCAGCTTGTGACCGATCATTTCTTCAGAAACGAAAACGGGTACGTGCTGACGACCATTATGGACAGCGATGGTCAATCCGATCATCTGTGGGATGATCATTGAACGACGGGACCAAGTCTTTAAAGGCTTCTTGTCACCGCTTTCCACCGCTTTCTCTACCTTCTTCAGCAAGTGCAGGTCAATAAAAGGACCTTTCTTGAGAGAACGTGGCATGGCTTATCCTCTGATAATAATTACTTGTTACGACGACGTACGATGTACTTGTCGGTACGTTTGTTCTTACGGGTCTTGAAGCCTTTAGTTGGCATACCCCATGGTGATACTGGATGACGACCACCTGAGGTACGGCCTTCACCACCACCGTGTGGGTGGTCAATCGGGTTCATTGCAACACCACGTACGCTTGGACGTGCGCCTTTCCAGCGCGCGGCACCGGCTTTACCCAGTTCGCGTAGCATGTGCTCAGAGTTACCCACTTCACCAAGAGTCGCACGACCTTCAGCAAGAACCTTACGCATTTCACCGCTGCGCAGGCGGAGTGTGACGTACGCGCCGTCACGAGCTACGATTTGCGCATAAGCACCCGCAGAACGAGCTAACTGACCACCTTTACCAGGCTTAAGCTCGATATTGTGGATAGTAGAACCCACTGGGATGTTACGCATTGGCAGGGTGTTACCTACCTTGATAGCTGAATCTGCACCAGATTGGATCTGATCACCGGCTTTTAGGCCTTTTGGTGCGATGATGTAACGACGTTCACCGTCCGAATACAGTACAAGCGCGATGTTTGCACTACGGTTCGGATCATACTCAAGACGCTCAACTTTCGCTGGGATACCGTCTTTAGTACGTTTGAAGTCAATTACACGGTAATGATGCTTGTGACCACCACCGATGTTACGCACTGTGATTCGACCGTTGTTATTGCGACCGCCTGACTTAGAGTTTTTCTCTAGCAGTGGTGCATATGGTTTACCTTTATAAAGATCATGGTTAACCACTTTAACAAGGTGACGACGACCCGGTGAAGTCGGCTTACATTTCATAATAGCCATTTGCTTTTACTCCTCCGTCTTACTCAGCGCCGCCAACGAAGTCGATGTCCTGACCTTCTTTCAAGGCAACATACGCTTTTTTCCAGTCGCTACGACGGCCTTCACGCATACCTTGACGTTTGGTCTTACCCTTAACGAGAAGAGTACGAACAGACTTCACTTCAACTTCGAACAGTTTTTCAACTGCCGCTTTGATCTCTTTTTTCGTAGCTTCTTTGGCGACTTTGAATACAACAGTGTTGTTGTTTTCAGCGGCCATCGTCGCTTTTTCAGAGATGTGCGGAGCACGCAGAACTTTTAGGATACGCTCTTCAGTGATCATGCCAGCATCTCCTCAACTTGTTTAACTGCATCAGCAGTCATCACGACTTTGTCGAAAGCGATCAAGCTAACTGGGTCGATGGTATCTGTATCGCGTACGTCAACCTTATAAAGGTTACGTGCGGCAAGGAACAGGTTCTCATCAACTTCGGCAGTGACGATCAGAGCATCGTTCAGCTCAAGCTCTTTCAGCTTAGCGACAAGCTCTTTAGTTTTTGGTGCTTCAACAGAGAAGTTATCAACAACGATCAAACGCTCTTGACGAACCAGCTCTGACAGGATGCTCTTAAGAGCACCACGGTACATCTTTTTGTTTACTTTCTGAGCATGGTCCTGAGGACGTGCTGCGAAAGTGACACCACCGCTGCGCCAGATTGGGCTGCGGATTGTACCTGCACGGGCGCGACCAGTACCCTTCTGACGCCATGGCTTAGCACCGCCACCAGATACGTCTGAACGAGTTTTCTGAGCGCGAGTACCTTGACGGGCACCAGCTGCGTATGCAACGACTACCTGGTGAACCAGGGATTCGTTGAATTCACGCCCGAAGGTAGTTTCGGAAACAGTTAGCGCGTCGGCGCCTTTGACTACCAATTCCATTACTATCTCCTCGACGTTACGCTTTAACGGCTGGTTTAACGATCACGTTGCCACCTGTCGCACCTGGGACTGCACCTTTGATAAGAAGCAGATTGCGCTCAGCGTCAACACGTACGATCTCTAGGTTTTGAGTCGTTACACGCTCAGCACCCATGTGACCTGCCATTTTTTTGCCTTTGAATACGCGACCTGGGCTCTGACATTGACCGATAGAACCAGGCGCACGGTGAGACAAAGAGTTACCGTGGCTCATGTCTTGAGTACGGAAATTCCAACGCTTAACGCCGCCTTGGAAGCCCTTACCTTTTGACGTGCCAGTAACGTCTACTTTTTTGATTTCAGCGAAAAGATCAACGTTTAGCTCAGCGCCAACTTCGAACTCTTCACCATTTTCCAGACGGAATTCCCACAAACCGCGGCCTGCTTCAACACCTGCTTTCGCAAAGTGACCAGCTTGTGCCTTGTTGACACGGCTTGCTTTCTTCTCGCCTGTAGTGATTTGAATTGCGGCATAACCGTCAACGTCAGGCTTACGCACCTGAGCAACACGGTTCGCTTCAACTTCAACTACGGTGACCGGGATAGAAACGCCATCTTCGTTGAAGATGCGAGTCATACCGACTTTACGACCGACTAGACCAATCATTATCTACTCCCCCTTAACCCAGGCTGATTTGAACATCAACGCCCGCAGCAAGGTCAAGACGCATCAGAGCGTCAACAGTTTTATCTGTTGGCTCAACGATGTCGATCAGACGTTTGTGAGTACGGATTTCGTACTGGTCACGTGCGTCTTTGTTTACGTGCGGAGAAATAAGAACGGTGAAGCGCTCTTTACGAGTAGGTAGAGGGATTGGTCCCTTAACCTGTGCGCCAGTGCGCTTAGCGGTTTCAACGATTTCCGCGGTAGACTGATCGATCAAGCGATGATCGAACGCCTTAAGGCGGATACGGATACGTTGGTTCTGCATGAGACAGAGCTCCAAATTCTAAAATATTTACACAAACAATATCGCCATTCCACCTCATTAAGACGAGGGAATGCCGATTAATTTATGTGAAACCGTAGTGCCAAAATTAGGCACATTGTCAGCCATTATTCTATGACTGCGAACATAAGCGGAGTATACATTAAACGAACAGTTTACTGTTCCATTCCTCGATGCTCATTGGTTCACAACTGCGTCGGAAGTCGCAATGACTTAAGCAGTGCCGGGCATTATACCGATGCGCGCTAGCTTTGCAAGTGTTGGTTAATAATTAGGCCCTAAAAAAGCGTGCCCACTAAGGGCACGCTGAGTGTAGGTCCACATTTTGGCCACAAAGCCTACTAGCCGTCTTTGTCACTGGCGTCTTCGATGATTTGTGCTTGGTTGTAATTGGCGATACCCACTTTATCGATCAGACCCAGCTGAGTTTCGAGCCAATCAATATGTTCTTCTTCGTCGTCGAGGATATACTGGAACAGATCTCGCGACACAAAATCGCGGATGCTTTCGGTGTAAGCAATGGCTTCTTTCAAGTCTTCGTGCGCTTGCATCTCCAGCGCAAGATCACATTCGAAGATTTCTTGCGTGTCTTCACCAATACGTAACTTACCTAAATCTTGCAGGTTGGGCGTCCCTTCTAAAAACAAGATACGCTCAATGAGCTTGTCCGCATGCTTCATCTCATCAATGGACTCTTCATACTCTTTGTCCGCGATGACTTTTAAGCCCCAGTCTTTAAGCATGCGCGCATGCAAAAAATACTGATTAATCGCAATCAGTTCGTTACCGAGTACCGTGTTGAGAAATGCTATCGATTTTGGATCGCCTTTCATGGCAAAAGCCTCCTTATGGGTTCTACTTTACAAATGTAGAACCCATAAGGAGGCTGTCAAATATTGACTGCAGGTTAACTCGCTTTTTGCAGCGTGATCAGTTGGCTCTCGTCGTAAATCACCTCTTTGGCTTGGCGTACACATTTACCACATTGCGACCCCAGAGGCGTCAGCTGGCGTAACTCACGGATACTGGTGACGCCTTGCTGACGCACCCAATGCTTAATGGTCTTATCCGATACGCTGTGGCAGATACAAACTAACATCTCAATCATCTCAAAACATGAACTATAACGAGAATAGTTCGCATTGCTTTCAGGGTAAAGACTTTTTATATAACGCTTGGTTATTGATGACTAGCTCATTTATATCAAAATATCGTCAAAGAAAGGGCAAACAAAAAGGGAGCGCAATGCGCTCCCTTTGATTGATAAGACTCAGCGTCTATCAAATTAAGCGATGATGTTAGCAACAACACCCGCGCCTACAGTACGGCCACCTTCACGGATAGCGAAACGTAGACCTTCGTCCATCGCGATAGGTGCGATCAGCTCAACAACCATCTTGATGTTGTCACCAGGCATTACCATCTCAACGCCTTCTGGAAGCTCGATAGTACCGGTTACGTCAGTAGTACGGAAGTAGAACTGTGGACGATAGCCTTTGAAGAATGGCGTATGACGGCCACCTTCGTCTTTGCCCAGCACGTAAACTTCTGACTCGAACTTAGTGTGCGGAGTGATTGAACCCGGCTTCGCCAGCACTTGGCCACGCTCAACTTCGTCACGCTTAGTACCACGCAGAAGAACACCAACGTTCTCACCCGCACGGCCTTCGTCTAGAAGCTTACGGAACATCTCAACACCGGTACAGGTGGTCTTCGCGGTCTCTTTCATGCCCACGATTTCAACGTCGTCACCTACGCTGATGATGCCTTGCTCAACACGACCGGTTACAACCGTACCACGGCCTTGGATTGAGAAGACGTCTTCGATTGGCAGGATGAACGGCTTGTCGATTGCACGCTCTGGCTCTGGGATGTAAGCATCCAGGGCTTCTGCTAGCTCAACAATCTTCTGCTCCCACTGCTCTTCACCGTTCAGGGCACCGAGCGCTGAACCTTGGATAACTGGGCAGTCGTCACCTGGGAAGTCATACTCTGAAAGTAGCTCACGGACTTCCATTTCAACCAGCTCAAGCAGCTCTTCGTCATCAACCATGTCACATTTGTTCATGAACACGATGATGTTTGGAATACCAACCTGACGGCCAAGTAGGATGTGCTCACGCGTCTGTGGCATTGGGCCATCAGTTGCCGCAACAACCAGGATACCACCGTCCATCTGCGCCGCACCGGTGATCATGTTTTTC
>NZ_MUET01000105.1:0-5869 GCF_001995685.1 Salinivibrio sp. IB282
ACCTACAGCATTCAAGAAGGCTTGGATGCCATCCGCGACGTGGTGTATCACATCGAGACCTATGATGTGACCACTATCCGAGCATCAACGCCTATGTATCTGATGTCACGTAAAATCCGTGCGATGGGGATTAAAATGGTGCTCTCAGGAGAAGGCGCCGATGAGGTGTTTGGCGGCTACTTATATTTCCACAAAGCGCCTAACGCTCAAGAATTCCACGAGGAAACCGTTCGCAAGCTGCTTGCGCTCAACATGTTTGATTGCGCCCGCGCAAACAAATCGATGGCCGCCTGGGGCGTTGAAGCGCGTGTGCCCTTCTTGGATAAAGAGTTTTTGGAAGTGGCGATGCAAATCAAGCCAGACGATAAAATGTGCGGTGACGGCAAAATGGAAAAACACATTATTCGTGAGTGCTTCGGGGATCTGTTACCAGAGTCGGTGGCATGGCGTCAAAAAGAGCAGTTTAGCGATGGGGTCGGTTACGGCTGGATTGACACCTTAAAAGCCATTGCCGATGAAAAAGTCAGCGATCAACAGTTAGCAACCGCCGCGTTCCGTTTCCCATACAACACGCCGACGACCAAAGAAGCGTATATGTATCGTGAAATTTTCGCCGAACTCTTCCCTCTGGAAGATGCCGCGAAGTGTGTTCCTGGTGGCCCGTCGATCGCCTGCTCCAGTGCCAAAGCGATTGAGTGGGATGAATCGTTCAAAAACCAAGCTGATCCATCAGGTCGTGCGGTCCGCAACGTACACGAAAAAGCGTATCAATAAGCCCCCTCACGACCAATAATAAAAAACCGCCAACAGCAATTGGCGGTTTTTTTATCGTTTAGGGCAATGCGATTAACGTTCCCAGTAAGCCTCTTCCAAGCTATCTTCGCGCTCCGGCAAGCCACGTGACAAGCGCGGAGAGTGCTGCGCCAGCACCTCATAGCTAACACGGTTAGCGTATTTGCACACCTGAGAAAACGAAGAGTAAGTCAAAAATGGGTACTGATGTTTGCTCGAATTAGGCACGTTATCGCGGTGGTAACGATTCGCTGACATATCGTGCAGCAAGGCAGACAGTGCACCGTCACCCGCACCATTGGTGTTTTTGATCCGTTCTGGTCCACCCATGTATGGCGCAATGTGCGAGTAAATTTTGATCGGATTTTCGCAATCGGCTTTGATCATTGGGCGGCTGAACTCATACATATTGAACTCAGGAATCGCACCAGGTAGCAGCGGTAGCGACGTTTCACGTTTGGCTTTGTCTTCACTGTAGCCGGCCATGTATAGGCCAATCGGGCCGGCGGTGCAAAGCACCATGTCCACCCATTGTAAGGCGGCGTCGGCCGCGAGCAGAGGGTCACTTTCACCCGTGAGCGCTTCGCCCTCATCTTCGTTCATCGCCACCACACTGACGTGTTCAGCCAGAAAATCACGCCACCATTGTGGATTTTGCTCAATCACATACTTGGTACCCAGCGTCATCACCACGGGTACGTTATGCTTTTTGGCATACTCGATGGCACGCATGGTCGCATCCGGCATCGGATCACCGTCTTTGCAGCGAACCAAATAAGCGGTCAAAACCAAGGCTGACGCATGCTCAAAGATATGCTCCGGAATCGACTCAGGACGCAGCTGGTTCATCAAGCCTTCGTTGATAGCAAAGGTACGCTCACCGCAATCGCCAATCAGCGCGTAACAACGGCCAATCGGGCCTTGGACAGGTTGCAGATAGTTGAGATCCATGCGGCTGGATGTGTTGCATAAATAGCGATAAGAGTAGCTACCAATGCGAATATCCTGACTCATCACGCCAAGCAGAATTGATTGGTCGTCCGCTAAAGCGGAGTAGTTGTGCAAGGTATTGCCAATGGTGCCGCCCGCAAATTCATGCGTCACCAAGTTATTGTCTTTGAGCTCTTGATACAAGGCTTCAGCGCGTTCATCGTCAATCACTAACGAGTGGCCTTTGCTCAAACCATAGCGCTCCAGGAAGTCATCACTCACTTTTGCTTCTATATCCACCAAGGTTTGGTCAATGCCAATCACATGAGGGCGTTTAAAGCCACGCTCACTGGCAGGGTTAAGCAAAGGATCCCGGGCATGAACCGGAAAGTAGTGTTTAGACTTACGTTGTCCTGGAAATTTCATGGTTCGTGTAACTAGCTAATGGAAGGGAGGCGCGAATTCTACCACAGAATTTGCGCCTGCATAGCGTTGGAGAAACGAATTTTATCTGTCTACCACCCTTGGGTATGCTCTGCCACCAGCGTCGCCATTAACTCAATATGCGCCTCATCGTCGTTTAAGCATGGGATAAAACGGAAGGCTTCGCCACCCGCTTCTAAAAAGATATCCCGACACTCACCGGCAATTTCTTCCAAGGTTTCCAAGCAGTCAGAGGAAAAGGCTGGCGTCATGATATCCAGGGTTTTAACCCCTTTCGCGGGCAGCGCTTCCAAGGTTTTATCCGTGTAAGGCTTAAGCCATTCTTCACGCCCAAAGCGCGATTGGTAGCTCATCATGATCGCTTGATCGAGGAGCCCGAGTTCCGCCTGCAACAATGCTGTGGTTTGTTCACAGTGTTGCGGGTACGGATCGCCGTTATCGGCAAAGCGTTGCGGGATCCCATGGTATGAACACAGTAAGAGATCGCCCTTGCCGTGTTTATCCCAGTGACGTCTCACGGAGTCTGCCAATGCGGATTGATACGCTGGATGATCGTGATAGTGATGCACAAAGCGAAGCTCAGGCAGCAAGGGGCGTCCTTTGAGGGATTTGGCAACTTTATCAAATACCGCGGCGGTGGTGGTCGCAGAGTATTGCGGATACAAGGGCAAAACCATGACCTTTTCGCAGCCTTGTTGCTGCAGTTTCTCTATACCATCCGTAATCGACGGGGAACCATAGGTCATGCCTAGGGCAACGGGTAATCCCGACTTGTTGGCTAAGGCATCACGTTGGCGTGTGGCGTATACCATCAGCGGTGAGCCCTCGTCCATCCAAACACTTTGGTAGAGCTTCGCCACCTTGGGAGAGCGTACCGGGAGAATCACACCATGCAGCAGTGGGCACCACAACCAACGCGTTAAATCGACCACCCGATGATCATGCAGAAATTCAGATAAAAAGCGCTTTACAGAAGAAGAAGTAGGCGCATCTGGGGTTCCCAGGTTGACCAGAAGTACGCCAACTTGGTTATGCTTTTCGGTCATGTTTGTTGTCCTTGGCTTTGGCTCGGCCACGAGCCCAGTATTTTTGTTGTACCTTTCCAATTTAACGTATCTGATTAAATTGTTTGGAGAATGACGCATAGCTTGCCACAAAAAAACCGGAGCGACTAATCGTCAGCTCCGGTTTCTACTATCAGCAATACCGATGACAACCTGTGTCAGCACGTAAACGCGCGACACCTTAAGCCGGTTTAGCCGAGTACCTTTTGGATCTCTACGCTCACCTGCTCCACAGCTTGTGTACCATCGAAGGTCACAAACTGGGTGTTGCCAGCATCCGCTTCTTTTTTGTAGTAAGCAATCAGAGGTGCGGTTTGGTTATGATACACATTCAACCGTGCGCGCACTGTCTCTTCTTTATCGTCATCACGTACCACTAGCTCCTCGCCAGTCACGTCGTCTTTTCCTTCCACTTTCGGTGGGTTGTAAACAACGTGATAAGTACGGCCTGAAGCAAGGTGAGCACGGCGACCACTCATACGCTCAACAATTACGTCATCCGGAACGTCGAATTCGAGTACGTAATCGATCGCAACACCGATCTCTTTCAGTCCATCAGCTTGAGGAATGGTGCGTGGGAACCCATCTAGCAAGAAGCCGTTGGCACAATCATCTTGCGAGATACGCTCTTTAACCAAGCCAAGAATGATGTCATCAGACACCAATTCGCCAGCATCAATAACCGCTTTGGCTTTTAAACCAAGCTCAGTGCCCGCTTTAATCGCGGCGCGCAGCATGTCACCCGTAGAAATCTGCGGAATCCCGTATTTTTCCATGATGAACTGCGCTTGCGTCCCTTTACCCGCGCCCGGTGCACCCAACAGAATGATGCGCATAGTGATCCCCTTTATGATTATTTAGGTTTCGTTAAACTGCGTCTATATTCGCAAAGACACGAAACATACACGCTTAACTAAACGCTATCAAGCCCGGCAATCCGGCCGGGCTTGTTCGATAGTCATTCAGTATGTGGTCTCGACAATCGCCTGTCGATTATACCTTAGTCAGAAGCTGGTTGACCGAGGCCAAGAAGTCTGACGGATCGTCCATGCTGCCTTTCTCTGCCAGCATCGCTTGACCCAGCAGCATTTCTACCCAGGTACCGAATTTTTGCTCATCGCTCTCATCCGCCATGCGCTTAACCAGATCGTGCTCTGGGTTCAGTTCAAAGATGTACTTCACATCAGGCGCTTGCTGACCTGCCGCCTCCAGAAGCTTCGCCATTTGCGTGCCCATCTCAAACTGATCGGTCACTACCACCGCCGGTGTGCCAGAGAGCTTAAAGGTGGTACGCACATCTTTAACACGCTCACCTAGGTGCGATTTTACGCGCTCAATCACAGACGCAAAGGCTTTTTCGGTTTCTTCACGCTCTGCTTTTGCTTCTTCATCATCGAATTGGCTCAGATCGAGGTCTGCCTTGGTGATTGCCTGGAACGACTTACCATCAAACTCGGTCAGGTAGCTCATCAACCACTCATCGATGCGGTCATACATCAAGATAACTTCGATGCCTTTGGCTTTAAACTGCTCCAAGTGCGGGCTGTGCTTGGCCGCATTGTAGCTATCCGCGGTGATATAGTAGATCTTGTCTTGCTCTTCTTTCATGCGCGACACGTAGTCGGCCAAGGAGACGGTCTGCTCAGCGCTGTCTTCATGCGTTGAGGCAAATCGCAGCAAGCCAGCAATTTTTTCTTTATTGCTAAAATCTTCCGCCGGCCCTTCTTTCATTACCAAGCCAAATTCACGCCAAAATGTCTGATATTTTTCAGCATCGTTTTTAGCCAGCTTTTCTAGCATCGACAACACACGCTTGGTACATGCACCACGCAGTGACTGCGTGATCTTGTTGTCTTGCAGGATTTCACGCGAGACGTTAAGCGGTAAATCGTTAGAGTCAATCAAACCACGGACAAAGCGCAAGTAGCTTGGCATGAACTGTGACGCATCATCCATGATAAAGACGCGTTGTACATAGAGTTTCAGTCCATGTTTGTGCTCGCGGTTGTAAAGGTCCCATGGGGCTTTTGACGGGATATACAGCAAGCTGGTGTAGTCGTTTTTACCTTCAACGCGGTTGTGGCTCCAGGTCAGCGGTTCGGCGAAGTCATGGGACACATGCTTATAGAACTCTTTGTATTCGTCTGCCGAGATATCTGACTTAGCGCGGGTCCAAAGCGCTTGCGCTTTGTTGACTTGTTCCCACTTACCTGCACCCGTCTCGTTACCTTCCTCGTCTTTCTCTTGCGTCCACATTTCTACCGGAATACCGATATGGTCGGAGTATTTACCGATCACCTCACGGAGACGCCAATCATTGAGGAATTCTTTCTCGTCGTCTTTAAGATGCAGCGTAATTTCAGTGCCACGCTCTGCTTTACTGATAGGCTCTAGGGTATACTCACCTTCACCGGTTGACTCCCACTGCACTGCCTCGTCGGCCGCAAGACCCGCCGCGCGAGTGCGCACGGTTACCTTGTCAGCCACAATAAAGGCAGAGTAAAAACCAACCCCGAATTGGCCAATCAGGTTCGAGTCTTTGCTTTGATCTTCGTTAAGCTGTTTAAGAAACTCTTCCGTGCCAGATTTGGCAATGGTCCCGAGGTTAGCGATGACGTCATCACGGCTCATACCAATAC
>NZ_MUET01000106.1:0-5806 GCF_001995685.1 Salinivibrio sp. IB282
AGTTTGAAGACAGAATGGGTACCGACTTATGGTTACCGTTCATTTTCGCAGGCTCAAGCGCATATACTGAAATATTTAATCGGGTATTACAGCCAACTTAGGCCACATCAGCATAATAGCGGTATGAGTCCGAACCTGGCAGAGGAAAAATACTGGATTAACTATAAACCGGTGGCCAGTTTTTCTTGACCACTACAACATGATGTAATTCAAATGAGTTCCGCTTTCCTACTTTATCTCTACTTCTGGTTTTAGGAGCCTTGCCTAATTTCATTCGAGCTTGGTTTTGCTTGCTAAACTGGCTTAGTAGTTGCTCTTCACTAGCGACCTCAGTCCAAAAAGCTTTTCGGAAAGCATCAAAGCTACTAAACTCTTTTCCTCTGAGTTTATCCGCAATCTGAGACGGGATAGGTGCCCCTAAATCTTCGCTCGCTTTCTCCAGCCACCTTCCGGTGATATCTTCTCCGTTCCCTGTCACTACGCCTGATTCATCACGCGCCGTTTTGCGGAAAACCAAGTAAAGCGGCGGCAAACCAGCATCAGCAGGGAATGTCACTAAGTACTCAGCAAGATCTTCCTCGGGATATAATGGCGTCCCAAGCTCCTGCTCGTGCTCTTCTATCGGCCGGACCCAGATATTATGCACATCTAGCTGATGATTCTCAGGTAATACCGTATCGGGTGTTAGAACGTCTGTCGAGCCATCTGGAGTCCATGTGATGGTGATACCATCATCCAGTTCCGCAACAAAATTCTGACCACTTTGGCGAGCCTCACGCTTTGTCACGCGCTCTCCATATGGACTGCCTTCACCCGTTTTAATACCAACGACTTGCTGTTTGCCATTTTCATCGGTGTACATATTGAAACGCACACGCATCGTTATAGCATCAACACCACTCAGTTCGGAGTGTCCGTCGAGCGTGCCGTCCCCTAGCTGAGACGGCCACAGTGCCGCGATTAGAAAGCCTCCCATACGCCCAAATCCGGCTAATGCCTCGCCGGAAAGCGACCATGATCCCACGGTCTTGGCCGTATTGGTGCTGATGACACCGAGATTAGTCGCCGCTCCACTGGCAGGCAGCGTGAGTATTGCTGCTTTTCCGTAGTCAGTCGCTTTAGCTACAGTAGTGATCGTGGTTAGATTTGCAACTGGCAATTCTTTTTCGAGCAGTCTGTCTTTATTAATTGCCTTAAAGGGTGTGCTCGCTATAAAAGCGTCAGAATGCTCATAGTGCGTATTCGGCGCGCAACTGTATGTGCAAGGCGATAATGGCGGCAACTCTGTTGCGACCTCTGAAGATACTTGCTGTGCCTCTACTTGTTTAACAGTCAGCGTATCTCCTGCCTTCAACGACATCGGATCGGCGTCATATTGCGGATTCAAATCCAATAGCTGCTTGGCGGATAAGCCATACTGTTCGGCAATGGCGGGCCATGATTCACGTTGGCGGGTAGCCGGATCAGTTTTAACCGTGTGGGTTGTCGGCTGTTTTGACTCATCACGCTTATCGGTCTCTTTTTCAGATGAAGGTTCATCTCGTTTGGCGATAGCTTGCTTCGGCGCGGCGAGTAATTCATTGATAGACAGTTTAATGCCGTTTTCTTCCAGCCATTCGTCGTCTAGGTTATCAAGCAAATCACGCGTGAGCGGTGCTTTGAGATAGACAAGATGCTGGTCTTCGACTTCTTTGCCGCCAATCTTCCAGTACACCAAAATGGCGCTTTGATAACGATTAAAACCTTGCGCCTGGTTGAGTCTGTCATGTTTAGAGCGCGTGGCGTAAAACTGCCATTTGCCATCACCTAGCAGCTTGTACTCCTGCACTAAGCGCTTTTGGTAAAAATGGTAGTAATAACCTTCGGTGGGTAGGCCCAGTCGCTCGCCGAGTTGAACAGAAGGTGTCACAGGAATAAAGGCTTCTTGGATGATACCTGAGCCAATCGGCTTGACCTGCACGGGCTCGGGCACGCTGATGCCCATTGAAGCCGATGCAATTTTAGCGATAAGCTTTTTGGGCTCGTTGAATGCGGTATAAGTGGTGTACTTAGTGCCATGCTCAGTGCGCGCGGTTTGCCAATCATCCTTCACGCCTTCTTGCTGTGTTTTGGCTAATTGAAACTTACACCCCACCGTTTTGCTAAATACCTTATCCGAGCTAGCAATCTCAAAACAGTATTCGTATTTAAGTGGTGGCGGCTCATTCGAGCGGTCAGGTTTTACCGGCTCAGGCACATAAGTGTCTTCAATATTTTCTGTTGTTGCCTGTGGACGACTACCTCCGCCAGATCCACTGCCACCGCCCGCGGCCGCTCCAGATTGATTGGCTCTGGCCATAAGTGCTGAGCGGGCTTGTGGTGAGAGGGTCGTTTCAGTGTCTGGCGAGAGGGACCAGAGCTTATTCGTATTATCATGCACCATCGCGGGCCGCATTGGGGTATCAGTCAACAGGGCAAATTCACCGCTATCAAGCTTTTCTTTAAATTGTGAAAAACTCACTCCATCGGGCATCACATTACCAAGGTCTCGCTCATTAAGCGCCTCAATATCGCCCTCTACTTGCCCAAACTCATACGCCATGAGTTCGGTCAGCCTAACGAGTTTATATCCCACCGCATTGTCCGCCAGCCAAGAATCATGGCGGTGTATTCTACTGAACAGACCAGGTTTTTGGATAGGTTTGTTGTCATCGTTAGGTTAGCACTGGCTAAACTGTGAAGTGCGTGCAAGAACGGATAACAGAAGGGATCACGCGCGCGGATAGCCGTGGTGCCATCCGACATCGGAGCCAAATATTGACCCCGCGTGACAGGCGCCCGTTGACAATGTGCACATACCCATCATCGTGCTGGGGCTTGTGTCACCTACGCCAATGGAATCATCGACGTTAAATATTAACGCCTTGTGTCATCGTCGCCAATGGGCCTAGGATCCTAGGCCCTCACTCTTCCCTCAATCCGCCCCGAACAAATCGCGGGTGTAGACTTTGCTTTCTACATCACGGATCTCGTCGACCATGCGGTTGGCGACGATCACGTCAGCGCGTTGTTTGAAGGTGTCCAAGTCTTTGATAACTTCAGAGTTAAAGAAAGTGTCTTCTTCAAGCACCGGCTCGTATACCACCACGTCAATGCCTTTGGCTTTAATCCGTTTCATGATCCCTTGGATGGCTGAGGCGCGGAAGTTGTCTGAGCCCGATTTCATCACCAGGCGATGTATACCTACCACTTTGGGTTCGCGGTTGATAATGGCGTTGGCAATAAAGTCTTTGCGGGTGGAGTTGGCATCAACGATGGCTTGAATGATGTTATTGGGCACGTCTTGGTAATTGGCCAATAGTTGACGGGTGTCTTTTGGCAGGCAGTAACCGCCGTAGCCAAACGAAGGGTTGTTGTAGTGATCGCCAATGCGTGGGTCTAGCCCTACCCCTTCAATGATCTGGCGCGCGTCTAAACCGTGGGATTCGGCGTAGCTGTCCAGCTCGTTAAAATACGCGACCCGCATCGCCAAGTAGGTGTTGGAGAAAAGTTTCACTGCTTCGGCTTCGGTCGAGTGGGTAAACAAGACCGAGATACCCGATTTGACTGCGCCTTGTTGCAACAGCGTGGCGAACTGGCGGGCGCGCTCGGATTGCTCACCGACGATGATTCGTGATGGATATAAGTTGTCGTAAAGGGCTTTGCCTTCGCGCAAGAACTCGGGTGAGAAGAGGATATTTTCGCAGCCCATTTGTTGCTTAATATGCTCGGTATAGCCCACTGGTACCGTCGATTTAATTACCATCACCGCATCGGGGTTAATCGCCATCACATCTTTAATCACCGCCTCGACCGAGCTGGTATTAAAGTTGTTGGTTTCGGGATCGTAGTCGGTGGGGGTGGCAATCACCACAAAGTCAGCGCCTTGGTAGGCCTGCTCTTTATCGAGGGTAGCGATAAAGTTCAGTGGTTTTTCGGCGAGGAATTGCTCTATTTCGGCATCGACAATCGGTGATTGTTGGTTGTTAAGCAAGTTAACCTTTTCTTCCACAATGTCGAGTGCGACCACTTCATTGTGTTGCGCCAGTAGCATGGCGTTCGACAGGCCGACGTAACCTGTTCCAGCAACTGCAATTTTCATTGGTTTTCCTTAAGTAATGTCTGGAAAAATGGTATCACGTGGGAAGGCTAGAGGCTAGAGGCTAGAGGCTAGAGGCTAGAAAACATCCTAGGGCCCGCTCTGAGCTCTTTCTAGTCTCTAGCTTCTAGAAGCGAAGCGTCTCGTCTCTTTCCATACTCCGTAGTCGGTATTCCAATTCCTGAATACCAATTAAGGAATACTAAGCCCCTAGGCCCTGCTTTACTTGCCCAACTTAATCTCGCTTGAAGGCGAAGCGGACTAATACAATGGCAACGCCGAGCATGCCGCCGAGTAATGTACCCAATACTGCAATCAGCGAGCGCTTAGGTTTGTCTCGGTTAAGGGGCGACGCTGGGTTTTCCAATATACTATAGGGTTGTACTTGCACATCACTGCGCTCTATCGTATTCAGGGTATCTAACTTAGCCATCAGTGGACTTAGCTGTGGCTCAAGCACACTTGGATCCTTGAGGCTTTTTAATACATTAAGCTTCGCCTCGATCGCGCTGGCACCCATTTGGATGGGGAAGAGATCTTGTTCGCCCAGTGATTGTAAGGGGGCATTCACATTCGCCGCTTTGGCAATGGTAAGTGCGTGCTGGGTGCGTTCAGTTTCTTGTTTAAGCGCTGTTTGTGCCTGAGCATTTAAACTCTTTTTCTGCTGCTGTAAAGATTGTGTTTCAATTCGGACTACGGCAGCTAAGTCTTGGTTAAGTTGCGCGTTTAGTTTTTGATTAACAAATTCAATATAGGCCGTCAGTAACGTATAGCTGCTGTTAGGCGTTATAGATTGCGCTGATAAAACAACCGTTTCCGTTTGTTTGTCTCTCTCTATGTTAAACCGCTCTAACCAGTCTTGATAAAAGCGACGTCCAGCAAGATCATTCTCTTCCATCGTTGCATCTTCAGCATCGAAACTCGCTTTGATACGCTGGAATTCTTCGTTTTGCGCAAAAAACGCCAATTTGCTTTCGGTGGCATTAAACAGATTGATAAACCGTGTGAATATCTGTTCGCGATCACTTAAGGCAGTCAATTGCTCGTTTTGGCTGCGGCCATTTTCACCTTCATAAGAAAAAATAGGCTGATATTGGTTTACCTGCTGCTGGAACGCTGCCACGTTAGTGACATTAGGTATGGTAACTTCTGCTTTGCTCGACCACCACTCTTGTGCCATGAGCGCATAAGCGACCGCCGCTAACGCAAAAACCACAGTGCAAGCAATAATGGTGAACTTACCCTGCCACAAGGCCGCAAAGAGCTCTCTGAGGTCAATTTCATCATCGTGGGGCTGTTGAAAATATGGAGGCGCCACATACTGAGGCTGTGCGGGTTGCTGTTTATCGCTCACGATGCATTCCTGTCGTGTATATGTTTGTATCGAATTTTTCTGCCCACCAAGATCAAGGCACTTGGGCAGCCAACAATAAGGCGCGTATCATAGCGCGTGCCAAGCTTTTAAAAAAGTCTCAGACCTTATTTTCGCCTACTTTGCTGCCGGTCGCGCTATTGTAATGAGTGCTTGCTCAATCTTTGATCACGCAAGTATGGGGTTGTCTGTCGTGTCGGGTAGCAACTGAGCCAATTATAGGAGCCAACCGCCATGTGGCTGTCTATGAAAATCGTCACCGTCATGTCACTTTTCTTTATGAATAAAATATTACTCATAAATACTCTAACCTCATT
>NZ_MUET01000107.1:0-5696 GCF_001995685.1 Salinivibrio sp. IB282
CTGCAGCGCCTCTTCTATTCGAATCCCGAGTAACGAAGGCGGCATGGTGGGCACTTCATGGAAGCAACGATCGGTGCGCTGTTTAAGTGCATCCATACCCTGCTCGCCCGCAACGTTGGCAATGATGGCGGGCAATATCACGAGCTCATCCGGTCCAGATTGCGCGATTAACTGCTCGCACAGGCTGTCAAAGGCGTTAGGATCGGCCAGTAAGCGTGACAGATCAACCGAGCGCAATTCATTGCGGTTACGGCGCAAACGCTCCGCACCAGGAATCGAAAGCGTGATGGTGCGACTCGGGCAGGAGGCAAAATCGCGCTGCGCGGTAATAGTGTCTTTGGCTAACGTCGGTTGCGCATCGCGATAGCCGTCAATGGCGGCAAAACAGAGACCCGAAAAACGGCGCGGGCCGCGATGTTGATACACGTGCCCTTGCGATAACCACGTCGGACGCACGGTGCCCAGCGGCGTGATCCGGCCATGATTGGCGTTGTCTTCTTGATGATACAAACACACTTTTTGCGCACTGAGTTGCTGTTGGAACCAGGTTAACGAATCGGTGATCTCATCAAGGCTCACCTTGGCATAAGGGTGCTCAGGATGCTGGCGCACCAATTTGGGAATCGCCTCAAACGGTTGGATAACCGGCTCACCATTAGGAAAATGGCCCAGTACATCAATTGAACCCGAGGAAAAATGCAGTGCACTTTGTCCCGCACTGATCATTACCGTTTTTTTGCCGGCTTCCAATGCACGTATCGCTGCCGTATACCCAGCAATGCCACCGCCAATCACCGCAATATCATAGTGAATCATTGTGAGACCTCCTGATCGACAGCTTGAGTGGACACTTGCTCATTCATTTCCGTTTTTGATTCCTCGCTCGACGACTTAGGCACATCACCGGCGCCAAATAATCCTTGATAAATCCAGTAACTAAATTCGGCTTCGCGTAAAGCGTCCCCCCAGAAGATAGGCTTGACGCCCTTCCAGCGCTCTTCAAGAAAGTCCACCAGCAGCCCAGCACTCGCTTGCCCATCTAATCCTCCGCACTCACTGAATAAGCTGGCGGCGCGATAACTGCACAACTCGCCCTGACACGGCCCCATTCCAAGACGGGTGCGACGGCGTAAATCAGTGATGTTTTTTGCATCCAACGATTGAATGGCGTAATTCACCTCGCCTTTGGTCACCATTTCGCATTCGCAAATCACCGCTTGGCTGTCGTCACTTTCATCCAAGAAATGGCTGACGCGTTCGCCATGGCGATAATAGGCGGATTGATAGACGGGTTTGACCAAGCTTGCACTGGCTTTGCTGATCCCTTTGGAGGGCTCAGAGCCCGGTAGCGGCCGTGTCGCGGTTTGGCAGACATTGCGGTTACCCAGTTTTTCAGCCACCAAATCTGTGGCTTGCTCGGCCATCAGTCGATAGGTCATGAGTTTGCCACCGGTAATGGTGATCAAACCGTCAAGGCCATCGCGCGCTTGGTGGTCAAGCAACACGATGCCGCGGCTAATATTACGACCACTGCCATCATCGTCCACCGAGACCAATGGACGTACGCCTGCATAAGCCCGTAACACCCGAGTATTGGCCATGATGGGAGCCAGCTTGGCGCCCTCGCGCATCAGCACATCCACTTCTTGTGGCGTCACCGCCAACTTATCAATTTGGTCGTACTCAATATGCTCAGAGGTGGTACCGATTAAGGAAATGGTGTCACCGGGCACCAAGATGTCGGCGTCGGCCGGTTTGCGACAGCGGTTGATCACTCGATTATTAATGCGGTAATCGAGGATCAGCAATGAGCCCTTGGCAGGAAACATTTTGATGTTGAGATCGGCATACTCACAGATAGTCTGGCCCCAAATCCCTGCCGCATTGATCACTTGCTGGGCCATAATCGAAAAGCGCTCACCCGTAAGAGTGTGGATACAATGAACCCCTTGTACCGTCGCGCCTTGGCGAATTAATCCAGTGACTTGGGTATGATTAAATACCTTGCCGCCATGCTCTTTACCGTCTAACACATTTGCCGCACACAAACGAAAGGGGTCAACCGTGCCATCGGGCACTTGCACGGCGCCTATCATCGCCGGGTTAGCATTGGGCTCTAGAGCGAGCGCCTCATGCGGTGTGAGTTTTCGTGTCGGAATACCGGCTTTATCACAACTGGCGATAAAGGTATCTTGGTAGGCCAGATCGTCTTCCGGCAAGGTAATAAACAGCCCCTTGGTATCTTCCACGCAATGACGCGCCACGGATTTAAGAATGGTGTTTTCTTGGATGCATTCGCGTGCCGATTCGGTATCCGTGACCGCGTAACGAGCCCCAGAGTGCAACAACCCATGGTTGCGACCCGAAGTGCCTGCCGCAATATCGTCACGTTCGAGCAAAATGCACGAGATGCCGCGAAGCGCACAATCGCGCATGATRCCAGTGCCGGTCGCACCGCCACCAATGATGACCACATCCGTTTCAATATAATGGCGAGTTGGCATGGGGCCTCCTTGTTACTTTATCGTAACCAGAGTGTGGCATTTCCCGTGCAACAATGACGGCGACAACATCACACTATGCGCGAAAGCGAAAAGGAAACTGCGGCTTGTTTGATTTAGGACAAACTTTTGCGTGGCGGATAGCGCGCGAATGGTGACACGGCAAATGGGTACCACAAGAAATCAGGCCGCGTTTATCCGCCATTTGAGGAAAACACCTAGGGATAGCATAGTCGTGAAAAAGAAGACAAAGAAGACAAAGACGCCATGCTCGAAAACGCGCATTGTTAATACATTGTGTATTTATTGGCTATTATTGCCCGATCTCAAATGTTGTCGAGTCATGGTGGCGCGATAACACAGCGCCACCACGAAGCATAATCCCGCCGGAAACAACAAGGCCGTAAAGTGGAAATGCGCAAATAACGCCGCCCCTACCACGCCGCCAACAATAAACCCCGACGCAATCAGTAAAAACAGCATCAGTTTACGCTTATCAACGCGGTTACCGCGCAGCTTGCCGCCCAACATTAAGCCTAAATCGGTGACAATACCGGTTAAATGGGTTGAGCGTACAATCGCACCACTATAGGTGGTCGCCATCGCATTTTGCAGGCCACAAGCCGCCGATGCCGCCAGTTGACCAATGGCAAGGCCGCGGGACAAAAAATAAAACGCCACCACAATTAACCCGGCTTCAACAAAGAGTGCCGAGTCATAATGGCGGCCCAGCTTTAGCGTGCTGCCATGCAATAAGCAGCCGGACACCGCAGCACCAAGGAAAAAGGCCAACAATAAGCCACCCAGCTGAACAACGTGCATCCACTGGCCCGCAAACAGCCCCGAGCCAAATTGCGTCGCAGTGCCTGATACGTGTGAGACGGCTTGGTGTTCAAAGCCCAACAAGCCGATCGCATTGATGGTGCCGGCGATCAGTGCCAACACGAACGCCCCGGATTCAACCCACCGAGGCAAACGGGTAATCATTGGCTTTCCTTGCGTTAGTTAGTCGATGACGATGCTGGCGGGTCGAGCCTATCAAGTTGGTTATGACGGATCATCGCTTGCAACTCTTCCACATAGGCCTGCCCACGCTCAGAGTAGCGCCCTAATCCATTGGCGAGCACCGCGCCTGAAAGCGTTTTGTTTTGCTCTCGCAGACGGGCGCGGATCTCGCGTAGCCCTTGATACGCGGCATGGGTATTTAAGTTATTGATGTAGCTTTTTACTGAGGCTTGTGGGTTATCAAAGGCTGCCACTTCGTGCACTTTCCCTTCCGCACGTTGCTTGGGTACCAGTCCACATCCTTTGCTGAAACACCACTGTCCGAAGTAATTATTCCCTTCACGCGCAAACCGCGAGGTGCCCCATGCACTCTCATTGGCCGCCTGCGCTAATACCAACGACGGCGGAATGATATCTACCCGTTGGATCAGTGCCATCCAGTCTGCTTCTTGGCCGACATCAAACTCGGCTAGCTCATACTGATCGGCGAGCGCTTGAACGCGTTTTGTTTCTCGGCGGCTTAACTCACTTTGACGCGTGTGCCATGCCGTTAACGCGGTGCGATCCGCCAAGATTTCGCTGTTAATGGTATTCACGACAGGGGTGAAGTAATCAAAAAACGCCTGCTTACGCTCTGCCCCCGCCGCAAAGGATTGAAAATCAGGAACAAGGGGAGCTTTGGGCTGCTGACGCGAGATCAAAATGGTGATAGCCACAGCAACAATAGCCATGCCAATCAAGACAAAGTTACGATGTTTCATGATGCCCCTGATGTTGTCGATGTGAGCGGTATTATACGCGAAATACCCGTTGGCGACGAATATCGCCCGCTCAACTTTATACTGGCAGTGCCACATCTATGTTAACAGGGAAAAATCACCCGAAAGCACGCCCCACCTAAATCACTATGGTCAACCTCAACATGGCCGCCGTGACGAGTGACAATTTGTTTAACGATCGCAAGCCCTAAACCATAGCCGGAACGCTTTTTATCGCGGGAACGATCCGCACTGTAAAAGGCATCAAAAATAAACGGCCAGTGTGACGATTCGACCCCCTCACCATCATCGTGTACCGCGATCACCAGCTGAGTGTCCTCACAATAGACACGCACGGCTATTTGACTGGTCGCATACTTCTCCGCATTACCGATTAAGTTGGTAATCACTCGCTTGAGCAGGTGAGGGTCGGCCTCAACACTGGGCAAATCTTGTGGTGCATCCAAACTTACGGACTTAGTGCTCAGCGCTTGCCAACGCGGCCATTGTGCATTCATCCACACAGACGTATCGAGCGTTTGCAGCGAAAATAGCGTGTTAGGATGATCAACACGGGCCAGATACAGAAGCTCATCGACCAGTGACGTCATTTCATCAGTGTCTTCAATAATACTCGCCACTTTTTTTTGCTGCTTGCTATCTAACTGGCTTTCTCCCAACAATTCAGCTTGCCATTGAATTCGAAATAACGGCGATCGCAATTCATGCGCCACCGCATTGGTTAATGCTCGGCTACTCGTAACTAAATGACCAATGCGATCGGCCATATGATTAAAGGTGCGATTCAGTGATCCAACACGCTGGTGGCTCCGCGTGGACGCACGTGCGGTAAGATTACCGTCTGCAAACTGATGTGCTGTTTTCTCGAGCGCACGGACACGACGACTTAAAAACCACACCATAAAGAAGCTATAGATGGCAAACCCGCCGAATAAAAACACAACTAGCAAGCCTTCATTAAACGCAACGGATTGATGTAGCTCAGAGTCTGGCGCATTTTGCATACTGTAAAACGTTTGATGATCCGATAGCTTGAGCCATAGCGTGTCTTCATCATCGTAAAAGACACCAGCTTCACGGCTTTGCTGGTTAAAATAGGTTGCAACAGTTGCCGGGACAGTGTCCCCCGGTGTCAGGATAGTTGTCCAGATATTGAATCGCCCAAAAATCCAGCAATGGAGGGGTAACGGAGGACACTATGCCGAGATATTCCGAACAAAGAAAAGCCGCCATCCTCAAGAAACTGTTGCCGCCGAATAATAAAACTATCTCGGAAATTGCAGCCGAAGAACACATCAGCGAGGCAACGTTGTACAATTGGCGCAGTAAACTCCGTTCCGAAGGTAAACCCGTGCCAGGTCATCAAAAAAACACCGAGCAGTGGTCAGCTGAAGCCAAGTTCGCCACCGTC
>NZ_MUET01000108.1:0-6915 GCF_001995685.1 Salinivibrio sp. IB282
TCAATAAATAGAGTTTTCCTGACAGTTTTTAAATTAAAAAATTAGAAATAAATATGTTAAATAATAAAATTCTCGAGGTGATATTTGAAGCTTTTACATTTTATTAAAGACGAAAAGTTTCCAGACTCTGCCTATGAGTTTTTTGAAGCTGAGGCACCAGGGGAAAGCACATATATACTTCCAAACAAACATGATTCTATTAAATATTTGAGAAAAATCAAGCCAGTCAGAGTTTCTAAGTACGCATTTGCGAATAATTTTTTTATAAGGTCATTATCTGCCTATGACGCTATTATTTTTCATTCTTTGGATGAGTTTTCCTTAGAAGTGATCGCGCGTCTAGATCGTAAGATACCGATTGCTTGGATAGGTATGGGTTACGACTATTATGACATTATTAGTAAGAACAGTACTGATAGCTTACTCATGCCGGAGACTGCTAAATACCACAAACCTTCTAAACGCCATCAAGGTTTGTTGCACATTTTAAAGAAGCATCTAAGAAAATTCATTTACTCTAAGTCATCGTATAAAAAAAATGTCATAAAAAAGATCGATCTGTTTTCTCCAGTTCTTCATAGAGAGTTTTTAATGGTCAAGGAAATGGTTGGTGAACCTTTTCCAGAATATGTACGTTGGAATTACGGAAAGATCGCAGATCTAGTTGATGGTCGCCTTGGTACAAGAGAAGTGGTTGGTAGCAATATTTTAGTAGGGAATAGCGCGTCGCCTAACAATAACCATATTGATATGTTTCTTAGGCTAAAAGCTGTAGGCGTGCCAAAAAATTCTAAAGTAGTTGTTCCGCTTAGCTATGGTAACTCAGATTACAAGAAAGAAGTGATTAAACGGGGAAGAGACTGTTTTGGAGAACAATTCTTACCAATTACCGAATTTATGGAGTTTGATAAATATATCGACTTATTAGCTAGTTGTTCAAATGTAGTAATGGGACACTTGCGGCAGCAGGCGGCAGGTAACCTTTTTATCGCGATTTTCCTTGGAGCGCGTGTGTTTCTTAATGCTGAAAATCCATTATATGACGAGCTTAAAGAGATGAATTTGGATGTATCTGACGTAAATAGTATGTGTAAATATACTCTAGCTAATCAACTTCCAATAGAGATTGCCGATAGAAATAGGGAAATTGTAAAAGTAGAAAAGAGTCGAAAAAATTTTGAACGATACACAAGGAATGTAATTAAAGAATTGATGAAAATTAAAAAAGAGAAATTAGTTTAATGTCTCTCGTAAAAAAAATCTATATTGGTATGGTTTGGAGCTTCGGCGAACAGTTAGCTAGAAGAGGCACTAGTGTCATTGTGACGCTATTACTGGCACGTTTTTTAGTTCCAGAAGACTTCGGCCTAGTGGCCATGATGACTGTCTTTTTAGCGTTGGGGCAGTCACTAACAGACTCAGGATTTCGACAGGCACTTATTCGACTGCCCGAGATTTCTGAAACCGACTACTCAACTGCGTTTTATGCAAACCTAATGCTAGGTTTCGTCGCTTATAGTATGCTCTATGCCGCTGCACCGTTCATTGCAAATTTCTATGAACAAGGTCAGTTGACAAACCTAATCAGAGTTGCTTCTTTGACCACTATCATTAATGCTTTTCAAGTGGTGCAATTAGCGAGTCTAAGTCGCAATCTTAATTTTAAAGTGCAGATGCAGGCAACTGTACCTTCCAGTATTATTTCGGGATTAATAGCCATCGGGCTAGCCTACTTTAATTTTGGCGTATGGGCCTTAGTCGCTCAGTCACTAGTCGCTGCGACTATTCATACTGTCATTTTATGGTGGCGACAAGGTTGGCGTCCTTCTGAAAAGTTTAGTTGGGTCTCTTTCAAAGAGATGTATAATTTTGGATATAAGCTTTTTCTTTCTGGAAGCTTGGATACTTTATTTAAAAATCTGTACCCAATGGTTATTGCAAAAGCGTTCTCGGCCCCAGCGGCAGGGTTATATTTTTTTGCAGATAGAATTCGTGAACTGGTGGTCAGCCAGATTTTGCATTCGATACAAGCGGTCACATTTCCCGCTTTGGCGAAAAAACAAGCCAGTATCACAGAGCTTAAACGTGGTTATCGGCGTGTGATCAAAGTCATTATCGCCCTATTCGTGCCACTGGTAGCTGGCTTAATTCTGGTTGCACCTTGGTTGTTTGAATTACTGTTTCCTGAAGACTGGTATCCAGCGCATCGGTACTTGCAGATTCTCTGCCTTGCTGTATTGCTTCAACCCCTAAACTCGCTTAATTTGAATATTCTTAGGGTGCTTGGGCGGTCCGATATTCTGCTTGCATTGGAGGTTTTCAAAAAGATAGTGGTAGCGTTGGTTCTTATGATTACCGCACAGATCAGTCTGGAGGCATTGATGTGGGGCCAAGTTATTCAGTCAGTTGTTTTCTACTTTCCAAACAAGTATTTCTCAGACCGCTTGATTGGCTATTCATTTGTTGAGCAGTTCAGGGATGTTGGTCTTTATTATGGGGCAACAGCAATTGTGTTCTGCACCGTATTTTGGGTTATAGCGCAGATTCAGGTTGGCACATTGACAAGTCTCGGTATGACGCTTATCGTGTCTTCGATACTGTATGTTTTGGCTATTTTCCTACTGGATAAACCGTTAGTTAAAGAGATTCTCAATGTTTTTAAAAGGGTATAGTCGCTTGATTCATAAAATTCTAACCAGACTAAAAAAATCATCTTTATAGCTGTCCTAAGAGTGTGAGTAGAGCATAAAGAACGAGTGCTTGCAAAGTACAGAGAAAGCGAGCCGGTGTTTATTCTCGGTGTACAGAAGTCCGGCACTACCGCGATAGCTGCACTTTTATCAGACGCGACTGAGACTCCTGTAACGCTGGACATAACCCGAGCAATCAGCCGGCCAGGAGCGAAAACTTTAAGGAAGTATGGTGTAGAGGATTTCGGTGACTTTATATGCCGATATCGGAGAGAGTTCTCAAGAAAAATCATTAGAGAGCCTGGTCTGACATTTGATTATCAAAGCCTTAAAGAATATTTCCCTAAGGCTCGATTTGTGATGATTATGCGGGAGCCAAAGGATAACGTTCGTAGTATCTTAAACCGACTGCAAGTACCGGACAACTTGCAGTGGCTTGATCCAGAACAGTGGCTGGAACTGAAAAGATCGCCAGCATGGCGGATCAATCTGGATTCTTCATGGCTAGGGCATTGGCCTGAATCCTACGTAGATTTACTTGCGTACCGCTGGCGGCTTTCAGCCGAAATTTATTTTAACGAACCTGAGGCTTTCACGTTGATCAGATACGAAAATTTTCTAACCGATAAAAAGTCAACTGTAGAGAATCTCGCCCATATATTAGGCTTTGAGGTTACTGCTGAGATCTTAGGCAAGGTAGATAACCAATATCAGCCAAAAGGTAAACGCGTTACTGACTATGCAAGTATTATGGTGAAAATATTCAATATCTTAGAAAACAGTGTGCAGAAGGTGCTAGAAGACTCGGGTATTGGTGAGTCGATGTCCAGGGAAAACGCATGAAGATCCGCAACCAATGAGATCACTGAAATACCTAAGCTGCTGGAATTGCTCGACATTTCAGGTTGTTTGATTACTATAGATGCCATGGGTTGTCAGCGAAAAATCGCACAGAAAATCATTAATAAAAATGCCGATTATTTGCTCGCTGTTAAAGGAAACCAAGGTAAGTTACAGGGAAAACGCATGAAGATCCKCRYCATGCCTGGGMTMGCAAYTTAATGACTTAGTTGTCACTTAAGGCTAAAAACCGTGCGTTATGCCATATTTATTAATTAAAATAAGTGAAAATAAAGAATCAATTTGTTGATCATTTTCAGTGCGATTTAATGGTCTCCTAACGTTTAGGAGATTAAAAATGACAGAAGATAAAAGTCCATTTATGCATTTCGTTTCCATTAGAGACATTCGTCAAGAAGGTAAAGTTGAACATACGTTATCAGATATTATTTTGATAACGATTTGTGCGGTRTTGTCTGGTCATGATACCTGGAAAGGTATTAGTGATTATGGACGTAAGCAGCGTGATTTTTTATTACGCTTTGGCTTCTCAGGTAAAACATCACCCTCGGCAGATACGATTGCAAGAGTGATGGGAACCATCAGTACAAAAGCATTACAAAAAGCCTTCATAGAATGGATGAAATCGTGTCATGAATTAACGGATGGTGAAGTAGTTGCCATTGATGGAAAAACACTGAGGGGTTCATATAACAGAGCAACAGACCAAGCTGCGATTCATATGGTTAATGCGTTCGCAACCGCAAATGGTGTATGCCTCGGACAGTCGAAAGTAGGCAGTAAGACAAATGAGATTACTGCCATCCCTAAGTTGCTGGAATTGCTTGATGTTTCAGGTTGTTTGATTACCATAGATGCCATGGGTTGTCAGCACAAAATCGCACAGAAAATCATCGATAAAAATGCTGATTATTTGCTCGCTGTTAAAGGAAACCAAGATAAGTTAGACAAAGCGTTTGATAATTATTACCGGCCTTCAATGCTTCAAAACTTTGATGGTGATAGCTACTCATCACAAGAGAAATCGCATGGACGTTTAGAAACACGATGTGCACTCATCAATACCGATTTAAGTGTATTAGGTGATTTAGCTTATGATTGGCCTGAACTAAAAACGATGGGCATCATGGTGAGTGTTCGACAAGAAGGCAAACACGCCGACGAATCCGATATTTCTGTGCGCTATTATATAAGTTCAAAAGCACTGACAGCGAAAGAGCTTCATGATGCTACTCGCTCGCACTGGCTAATTGAATCAATGCATTGGCAACTCGATGTTGGATTAAAAGAAGATGCCTGCCGAATTAGGGTAGATGACCGAGCTGAAGTTTTTGCACGAATAAGGCAAATGGTTTTGAATTTATTAAAGCAAGAGAAGAGTTTCAAAGCCGGCATTCAACGCAAGCGAATGATGTGCGCGATGGACCAAGAGTACTTGGCGACCGTGCTGGGAAGCCTTTCATGACGCGGATGTTCATGCGTTTTCCGTGAGGTAAGTTAGACAAAGCGTTTGATAATTATTACCGGCCTTCAATGCTTCAAAACTTTGATGGTGACAGCTACTCATCACAAGAGAAATCGCATGGACGTTTAGAAACACGATGTGCACTCATCAATATCGATTTAAGTGTATTAGGTGATTTAGCTTATGATTGGCCTGAATTAAAAACGATGGGCATCATGGTGAGTGTTCGACAAGAAGGCAAACACGCCGACGAATCCGATATTTCTGTGCGCTATTATATAAGTTCAAAAGCACTGACAGCGAAAGAGCTTCATGATGCCACTCGCTCGCACTGGTTAATTGAATCAATGCACTGGCAACTCGATGTTGGATTAAAAGAAGATGCCTGCCGAATTAGGGTAGATGACCGAGCGGAAGTTTTTGCACGAATAAGGCAAATGGTTTTGAATTTATTAATGAAAGAGAAGAGTTTCAAAGCCGGGATTCAACGCAAGCGAATGATGTATGCGATGGACCAAGAGTACCTGGCGACCGTGCTGGGAAGCCTTTCATGACGGGGATGTTCATGCGTTTTCTGTGGATACCCATAAATTTTAAACGGTTGAAGAATAAACCACAGACTATATAGTCAGCTTAAGGTGATAATGTGAAAGACAAAATTTGTATGATTGGTTTGGGATATGTAGGCCTCCCTTTAGCAGCTGCTTTTGCGGAAAAGATGTCGGTGGTAGGTTTTGATATAGATCAACAACGTATCAATGAACTAGAAACAGGATACGACCGCACTTTAGAAATAGAAAACGCAGAGCTCGTTTCTGTAAAAGCGAATATGGACTACACTTCCGATATAAAGCAGGCACAGGATTGTAATATTTATATTGTTACTGTACCAACGCCGATTGATTCCACTAACCGACCAGATTTAACTCCGCTCATTAAGTCTTCGCAGTTTGTTGGTAGTGTACTTAAACAAGGTGATATTGTTATCTACGAATCTACTGTTTATCCTGGTGTGACTGAAGATGTTTGTGTGCCTGTGTTAGAGAAAATTTCAGGTTTGAAATTCAATGTCGATTTCTTTTGTGGATATTCACCAGAGCGTATTAATCCAGGTGATAAAGAGCGCACGGTAAAAAACATTTTAAAAGTGACATCGGGTTCAACGCCGGAAGTAGCGAAACGTATAGATGACCTTTACAAATCGATAATTACAGCTGGAACACATCTAGCATCAAGCATTAWGGTAGCTGAAGCATCTAAAGTTATCGAGAATACCCAACGCGATGTGAATATTGCATTAATTAATGAATTGGCTTTGATTTTTAATCAAATTGGTATCGATACAAGTGAGGTTCTAGCTGCAGCCGCTACAAAGTGGAACTTCATTAAATTATCACCAGGCCTAGTTGGTGGCCACTGTATTGGCGTAGATCCGTATTATCTTACCTTTAAAGCTGAAGAGCTCGGTTATAAGCCTAACTTGATCTTAGCTTCTCGGCAAATCAATAGTGGTATGAGTAAATATGTGGCCGACCAAACTATTAAATATATGATCAAAGCGGGCTGCCGAATCAAAGACTCAGATATCCTGATGTTGGGTGTAACCTTTAAAGAAGATTGTCCTGATATGCGAAACACAAAGGTAGTAGATATTATTAGAGAACTTAAAGATTTTGGCGCAAATGTTGATGTTTACGACCCCTGGGTAGATATTGAAGCTGAGTCAAGTTGGTATAAATACGGGGTTATTAGTAATCCTTTAAGTACAGATAAAAAATATGATGCTATCATTGTGGCTGTTTCACATCACGAATTTAAAACTTATACCCAAGAAGACTTTGTTAAACTGTCAAAAGATCACCCTGTAATTATAGATGTAAAAGGCACAGTTCCTAATCC
>NZ_MUET01000109.1:0-5332 GCF_001995685.1 Salinivibrio sp. IB282
AATCGACACACCTTCTTCTTTGGAAATGCGTTCAATTTCGGTGAGTTTGTCAAAGGCCTCGCCACCATCTTTGGCCGATATAATATTAAAGCCGGCTGAGCGTAGCGTGTTTTCAATTAAGCTACGGATGAAAGCGGAATCGTCCACCACTAGGATCGTTTTTGCCTCGCGTTTTTTCGCGCTGGATTCGGAAATGTTGACGTTTCTGTCCTGAGTGACATCGTATTTTTCCATGCTCAATTCAGGATTGATATCAGCGATGATTTTTTCAAAGTCTAAGATCATGATCAGGTTGTTGTCTTTGCGGACGACTGCGACCACACAATCTTGCTCGCCTGCTTCTAGGAATTGGCTCGGTGACTCAACGGCTTCCCAGGAAATACGATGGATACGACTAATGCTGTCAATCAAAAAGCCATTAGTCATGTTGTTAAAATCGGTGACAATCACAAATTTATTATCTTTCTCTGGCCGCGTCGGGACGCCTAACCAGCCCGCCAGATCAATCAGTGGCGTTAGCTTGTCGCGTGACGAAAACACCCCAATCATGTGCGCCTGGGCGTTTGGATAGTCAGTGGTTTCCGGCACTTGGATAACTTCGCGAACCTTGGCAACGTTAATACCGTAATAGCAGGTTTTGGTACTGCCGTCAGGAAGTTGCTTGATTAAGTGAAACTCAATGATCTCTAGCTCATTCGTACCACTTTCCGTCAGTATTTCGTTCTTTGTTGGCTCGTCGTTCATGCCTACCACATTTCCTTTCGATATCAGCGAATAAAGCTGGCGTTAAACTGAGTTTGTTTCAGTATAAGCCTGAGATCAATAAAGCGACAATATTTGCTCAACAACCAAGCTGCTTTCTGTGGGCTATGGCGCTAAAAACGTGATGAATAACAGGGATGAAGATACAAGGCTTTAACATCTCAAGACTCAGACGGGCAGCGTAAGCCTTGGTCGCTATACCCGCACAACGACGTGAAGCATGCCCAGTTGCGTTGCTGATGAGACTATGTCATCAATGAAGAAGTGGTGTGTCGCGATCTTGTATCGACAGAGGAGGCAAGGATGACGGAGCCAGGCTCACAGTGGTTGGAAACGGTTAAAGAGATGCGTGAGACATTCGACGCACAAAAAGAGCAGGTGTCTCGGTGTCCTTTTTTAGAGTACAGCTATCGCCGTGACGCGCTGCTGCGCTTGCGTCAGGCCATCAAGCAAAAATCGTCTGCGTTACAACAAGCCTTGAGTGATGATTACGGCTATCGTGCGCCCGTTGATACTGAAATTGCCGACATCTTGCCCTTGCTGCACCAGATTGATTACACCCGTCGTCGATTAAAGCGATGGATGCAGCCGCAAAAACGGCGTCCAGGCATTACCCTGCTAGGCACCAAATTGGTCGTGCACTTTCAGCCAAAAGGGGTGGTTGGGATTATCGTCCCTTGGAACTTCCCGATTATGCTGGCCCTGAGTCCCTTGATTTGCGCGTTGGCCGCGGGCAATCGGGTGATGCTTAAGCTTTCGGAGTTCACCCCCAACACCAATCGGGTATTACGCGCGTTAATCGCTGAGGTATTTAGCCCAAACGAAGTCGCCGTGGTAGAGGGCGAAGTCGAAGTGTCGCGCCGTTTTAGCGAGTTAGAGTTCGACCACCTCTTTTTTACTGGCTCAACCCAAGTCGGACGCCAAGTCATGCTGGCGGCGGCCGATAATTTAACACCGGTGACCCTCGAATTGGGAGGCAAATCGCCGGTGATCATTGATGATCAAATTGATATGGATGTGGCCGTGTCGAGGCTCATTTATGGCAAGTGTTTAAACGCTGGGCAGATATGTGTCGCGCCCGATTATGTGCTTTGTCCTGAACATCGGCAAGAAGCCTTTATCCACGCCTATCAACGCGCGTTTCGTGCTATCTATCCTGACTTTGAAGCCAACCCAGATTACAGCCAGATCATTAACCAAACGCAAGCGACGCGGCTTGAAGAAACACTCAAAGATTCGCTCGATAAAGGTGCGCGCCGCTGGTGTGCACTCGACCAGCAAACCGTGCCAACCGCCGAAAATCAGCGCTGGCCGACCCAGCTGCTAACCCAGGTCACCGATGACATGCGGGTGATGCAAGAAGAAATTTTTGGCCCGCTCCTACCTATTGTCACCTATCAAGATCTCTCCGAGGCACTGCGTTATATCCAGGCGCGGCCACGGCCGCTCGCGTTGTATTTGATGAGCAATGACGCTGAGATACGCACGCAGGTTACCACACAGCTTCACGCCGGCGGCGTGGGGGTTAATGAAACCTTGTTTCATGTCGCTGCCGAAGATGCGCCTTTCGGCGGCATTGGTGACTCTGGCATGGGGCATTACCACGGAGTCGAGGGTTTTTATACCTTTAGCCACAGCAAAACCGTCCTCACCCGCGATAAGTGGGACACCAGCTTTTTAGTCAAACCCCCGTACAACCGCTGGTACAAACGCTTAATGCGCTGGTGGCTGATGCGATAGTTACTCTTGATTGAATTGTGAATAAAACCACAAAAGCTATCCGGTAACGTTGCGCCCATTTTAATTCACGACTACTAATTAAGTATTATCTTAATTAGCGGGGTGGTCATGCCATATCAAAATTCGAACCAAGAGCGACGCCGTTTTTTAAAACTACTGGCAGGTGCGGGGGCGATAGGCTTGATGCCGGCAAGCTTACCCTCACGTGCTCAGACGCGCGCTAAGGTGGTTATTGTGGGTAATGGTGCTGCCGGTATTGCGTTGGCTAATCGCCTTGTGCAACACCTTTCCGCTGATCAGATAGCATTAGTGGGTGCACGTCAGCGTCATCTGTATCAGCCTGGGCAAACTTTGGTGGCATCCGGGTTATGGAAAGTATCCCAAGTCCTATCAACAACAGAACAATGGTTACCTGCTGGTATAAAATGGCACCAACAAAATGCCAATGCGTTTTTACCTGCACAACAACAAGTTGTACTCGAGGATGGCACCAAGCTTAGCTATGACGTACTGGTCGTTGCCATGGGCACCCAACTTAATTACACCCTCATTGAGGGAATGGAGGAACGCCTTATTGGTCAGCATGGTATTGGTAGCGTTTATCCGGGGCCAGAGGGTGCATTAGCAACGGATACGGCGTTCAAACAGTTTATGAATAAAGGCGAGGGCAAAGCCATATTTACTCTTGCTGAAACACCAATCAAGTGCGCGGGCGCACCACTTAAAATGACCTTTACCTCGCTTGCACGTCTTGAGCAGACTGGCCATCGTCAAGCATATGATGTGAACTTCGCCACGCCGTTTAAAGACCGATTATTTTCGATTCCCGTTTATAACGACTTTGTCATGGAACGCTTTGGTGACCAAGGGGTAGACATTGCTGATCAGAAAACGTTGATTGGCATCGACCCGACCAATAAAAAAGCACACTTCTCACTCACAGCAACGGGGAAAACACGGGTCGAAGAGTATGATTATATCCACATCGTGCCTCCAATGAGTGCGCCCGATGTGATCAAGCATAGTGATCTAGTTTGGAACCAAGGTCCTCATAAGGGTGAATGGATGGCAGCGGACCAATATACGCTACAACATCCCACTTTCCCCAATGTATTTGGTATCGGTGATGTGACTGGGATTCCGCTATCGAAAACGGCTGCAAGTGTAAAAAAACAAGTTCCCATCGTTGAGGCAAACCTCTTAAGTTATCTGAACGACAAGCCTTTAGAGGCTGAGTTCAATGGATATACCTCTTGCCCATTGATCACTGGGTTTGGCAAAGCGATTCTGGCTGAGTTCGGTTACGGTGGCAAATTACTCCCTTCTTTCCCGTTTATTAGTCCAACAGAAGAAACGTGGATGGCTTGGGTAATGAAAGAACAAATGTTGTTACCAGCCTATCAAGCGATGTTGGATGGAAAAATTTAATGGAGGCGGACATGACTCTTGACGCAATTTTTACAGTACTACTGTACTCAGCCGCTCCTTACTGGGGATGGTTATTATTTTTAGTGGGTGTGCCTATAGTGTCGTTAGTGATTTTTCGTCGCTTTTCTTTGCGCAGCGCCAAGCGCGCTTTTGTATTCWGTATTGTAGTCGGCCTTGTCTGTGCACTTTCAGCACCACCGTTAACGGGCTCCAAACTTGCGATGCTTAATGGTGCCGCAGACTGGGGGATGTTAATCATGGTTGCGATAGGTGCGACACTCTACACTATGATCGTGGCGGCGATCGTTTTGAAGCCACAATCAACGTCGTTGTTCGGCCAACGGGCACAATGATCGTATCGAGCGATTCATCAACATAGTGTGCGATCAAATCACTAAACTTTTCCGAGAAATTGATCTATATCTTTGGTTGTTACATAACTGTTAAAAATGGTGCGAAGCAACCAAAGGAGCGACACAATGGCGTTTTCAGTACAACCCGATTCCATGTTGCCAGACATTGGCGATCATGAGCGCGCGATGGTTGAGCAAGAGGTAAAGCTCTCGGTCACCGATGCCAATGGCAAATCACTGGGGTATTTGGCGATGTTACCGGATGCGCAGCGCTTTATTACCTTAACCCAAGATAACGCAGAGGCGTTGAGTTTTATCAAAACCCCTTGCAGTGTCAATGCGGGCTATTATCAGTGGTCGTTTTTTTATGACGATATTGAGTATGGCCTGGACTGTTTAATTGAACCTGACAGAAACAAGTGTCGGCTATATGCCAATGATCATGCGGCAGCCGCGCCATCGTGGAAGCTTGTTGAAGACGGGGAGCGTGGCCCTTTGATGATGGCAGCCCCCATCTCAGCGATTGGGCCGGGCACGCGTATTGCTGTTACTTCTGATGAAGCTGACGTTCCGAACGTATTAATTGGGGCGCTTGAAGGCGGCGTATTGGTGCATGAAGAACCCACTTAACAAACAAGTTACAATAAATAAGTAATGAGCCAGCGAAACCGCTGGCTTTGTTTAATGGCATACACCCTCTCGAGAGACCGAGCCTAAAAACTAGGTTTACCCTCGATGATACGAGACAGAACTCACTCAAAGGCGAAGCGTCAGTATTTGCATTTTCATGTCGTGCGCGAT
Source organism: Salinivibrio sp. IB282 (assembly GCF_001995685.1). Classification (NCBI taxonomy): domain Bacteria; kingdom Pseudomonadati; phylum Pseudomonadota; class Gammaproteobacteria; order Vibrionales; family Vibrionaceae; genus Salinivibrio; species Salinivibrio sp. IB282. Next base: position 5,085 of record NZ_MUET01000109.1, read on the forward strand.
GTAACAGATTACTCATTTATCATAAAAACTGAGAGATGAGCTGTTACACATTGTCAACATGTTGCGAACGAAAATGTGGTTGTTGCATTATTTTGCAAACAATTCAATCAATCTAACTTTGGTTAATAATTTAGTGTTTAATTTCAGTTTGGTGGCTATTTTGTAGTCATATAAACTGCCATTTTGAATTTAAACTAGATTATATGACAAGTTTTTAACAAAACAATTAGGACATATACCTATTACAT
>NZ_MUET01000011.1:0-58708 GCF_001995685.1 Salinivibrio sp. IB282
ACTTTACTGAGTCGTACCTTTAGCATTACAAGCATCCGTTTTTTTATCTGCATAGACAGTGCACAATGCGCATAAATTCACGTTATCTTTTGTGCGAACACAACAATTAACTTTTTATTAACACTGGTTAAACATAATATGAATAAAGTACTAGGAAGTTCGCTGATTATCGCAGGGACAACGATTGGCGCAGGTATGCTTGCTCTACCGCTTGCCTCCGCCGGTATTGGATTTGGAGCGTCGATGGCATTAATGGGGGCGATGTGGGCATTGATGACCTATACCGCGCTATTAATGCTAGAAGTCCATCAGTACGCTGACGCGGATGCCACACTACACAGTCTGGCCAAACAGTTTTTAGGGGATAAGGGGAAGTGGCTTGCCTCATTCGCCATGTTATTCTTGTTCTATTCCCTATGCGCCGCCTACATTGCGGGCGGGGGGAGTCAGCTTAATGAGAAGCTGGCCCAGTGGTCAGCGATCGAGCTACCGCCAGCAGCCGGTGCGGTATTGTTCACCCTCGTGTTTGGCTTAGTGGTGACGCTAGGGACGAGTAAAGTGGATTTAATCAACCGTGGTTTATTTACCGTTAAAGTCTTATTCCTGATTTTAGCGTTAACCTTACTCACTCCACACGTATCCAGCATTAACTTAGTAGAGATGCCAGTCGAAAAAGGGCTCTTGGTCGCTGCATTGCCCGTTATTTTCACCTCTTTTGGCTTCCACGGCAGTATCCCCTCGATTGTGCGTTATGTCGGGATAGATCTCCCTTCCCTACGCAAAGTGATGATCGTCGGCTCCACCTTGCCACTTGCCCTCTATATTTTCTGGCAAGTCGCGAGCTTAGGCACCGTTGCACAATCTACCTTAGTTCAAAACGGCGAGCTGTCTCAGTTTGTTGCCATCATCCAATCGGTGGTGCAGCAAGATTATATCGCCTCCAGCATTTCGCTATTTGCTGATTTAGCCTTAGCGACGTCATTTCTTGGTGTCAGTTTAGGCTTGTTTGACTTTATCTCGGACAGTTTTAACCGCCAAGATAGCATACGTGGCCGCTTGCAAACCGCCGCTATAACCTACTTACCGCCTTTGGTATTCGCACTTTTCTACCCTCAGGGATTTATCACAGCGTTAGGTTACGCGGCGATCGCTCTGGTGATTCTTGCGGTGGTGTTACCTGTGCTGATGGTGCGTAAAGCACGTCAAACCGTCTCAACGGATGAGCATTATCAGGTGATTGGTGGGAACCTTGGCCTTAGCTTGGCAATGGTGGGAGGCATAAGCGTTGTAGTGGCACAGTTTATTGGCTGATCATCGCTCGCTAACCATCCAATGATTCAATGACGCCCCACTGACGGGGCGTCATTTTTTATTATTTTCTAGCCACCCATCAAGCCGCGTACCAGCGTACTGACTCCAGCTAAGGTACAGAGTAGCAACATTGCCCGACGGACGAGCTGCGGTTTCACCTTTGGTGCGATGCGATAAGCAAGCCATGTCGCCACCAGTACGGCAGGCACCGCAAATGCCGCTTGCTTTAAGTGCCACCATGTCAGAAAGTCCGTGGCGCTTAAGGCGATCAAAGACAAGATGCAGCTAATCGCAAAGTACCCCGCCAAGCATGCGCGCATCTTATTGACATCCGCATGTTGCAATACAAGAGCCATTGGCGGGCCACCAATACTGGTGGTGGTGCCCATCACTCCAGAGGTAAAACCGGCGACAAAAAAGTTTCGTCGATTAGGGGCAATGTCAAAGCGCATCACACTGGCCAATACTGCGATTAAGACGGCTGCCCCGATGATAATTTCCAGCATTTGTGTTGTGACGACTAACATCACGCCCCCAGCGACAGCAGTCCCCGGCACACGGCCTAAATAAGCCCAACTAAGATCACGAAATGAGAGTTGATGCCGATATTGCCAAGCATTAATACTCGCCAATGTCAGCCCTACCATAGAAATGGTGGTCGGGACGAGTTTGGGATCAATCATCAGCAACAGTGGCGCGGCCACAATCGCCATGCCAAACCCAACCAAGCTTTGCACAAAACAGCCAAGCCCCAAGATCATGGCCACCGCCATGGAGACGCCGATATCAGGCATAAAAAGTAACTTCAGGTAAAGATAGGTAACCCGAGTGTAACGATTTACCCAGTCTTGAGCGAGCTTTTACGGGTAATCGCCTGATCGACACCAGGAGTAACACGTCAAAGGCGTGCTGGCCTGCTGGGCGCGTTGTTCTTTTCGGCATGAATCAACAGGTTGCGTGGCGTCAATTCACGCTCACAAAACTGTATCAGACTCACCGAGTACCCATGCTGCTCAAGGTACAACACCCTATCCAACACCAGCCATATTTCCATTGCTCGGCGAAAGGCACTCTTAACGACGTTGATTTGTTCGAGGATGGCAAAACGGGCTTCTCCACGGCGCAAATAGCCATCCGCATCGAAGTCAGCGGGGAACGCAAGCCCTTTTTGTGCCGCCCCCCAGCGACAAAATGCGGCAAACCCTTGGTGAAGTTGTGATTTTTTCAGTGCCGGTAATGGCAAGTATTGATCTTGGTTTTGCCAGTCCCGCTGCCATTCATCAAAACCTAAGCGATAAATTACTTCCTGTTCCCGTTGGCGACGGACGCGCTGTCCGCCGGTCACCGATTCTTGGACGGCAAGTTTAAGGTCGGCTTTTTTCAACCGTATCCCCGTTCCCTGCGCGACATCCGAGAGCGGCTGATAAGTCTCCTCTCGAATAAGGTGATAGCAACACGGCGAGACGGATAGGCGCGACATGCCACACGTCACCGCTTTTTGCAGGAGTTGCACATGCAAGTCGCCGCAGGCATGTAACGCTAACCCGTGGTCACAACTGGCCATCACAGCGGCAGCCTCCGCGCCCATGGCATCTAAGGGATAAAATCGCATCGCGAGGGCGTTGCGCAGCGCAAACGCTTGTCCTTGATCGCAAAGCGCCTTTTGCCATTCAATACTCTCAACCGGCTTAGCGGTCACCGATGACATGGCACGCCCGAGATACCCTTTTCCGGCACACCACTCAAGGTAACGTACCGTCTCCCCGTGAGTGGGAACTGCACCGATGTATGCCTCGATTTGCGCCCACTTTCTTCCCGGGACCCCTACCGCCAACCGCGGATCCACCCCCAGCTTGGTCGTACTCGCCTTAGGCACAGCGGTGAGTTCGGTCAATGACGCCAACGCAGGCCACCAACTCGACAGCTGGGTAATCACGGCGTCAGGTGCGGCCTTTAGCGCTGTAACCTGGGAATAGTCCAAGCTTGCCAGCCAAGCGCATAATGCGTCTTCTTCCTGCCATGGTAAACGTCTATGTGCCATTGGCATTGGTTGCCATAGCCATTGGAACTGGGTAAGAAGTTGGGTTAATTGCTTGAACTGTTGCTGAAAAGAGACGGAAGACATGGCGGCTATCAAGACTTGAATAAAGCGTGATCAAAAAAGGCTGCTTGACGCAGCCTTGTCATACTCGTGCAGTTTAACGAATTGGCAGCGGAATGTCCTTAAACATGCCATCAATTTCTTCGTTTGAACGTAGAGCCACCGCTTGGTCTATCACATTGCGCGTCAGGTGTGGGGCAAAGCGTTCAATAAAGTCATACATATAGCTGCGAAGGAAGGTGCCTTTACGAAACCCAATTTTGGTCGTGCTGGCACCAAAAATATGGCTGGCGTCAATGGCGACGAGATCTGAATCAGCTTGGCTATCCATCGCCATACTGGCAATAACCCCCACCCCTAGCCCCAACTTCACATAGGTTTTGATCACGTCCGCGTCTGTAGCGGTAAATACAATCTTGGGGGTGAGATTAGCGCGGTGGAACGCCTCATCCAACTCTGAGCGCCCGGTAAAACCAAAGACATACGTCACGAGCGAATAGGCCGCTAAGTCCTCGATGGTAATATTGTCTTTTTTCTGTGCCAGCGGGTGATCAGGCGTGACAATAATCGAACGATTCCAGTGGTAACACGGCAGCATGACCAAGTCTTCATAGAGGTGGAAAGCTTCGGTCGCGATAGCAAAGTCTGATGTGCCTTTGGCGACCGAGCTGGAGATCTGCGTTGGCGTCCCCTGATGCATATGCAAAGAGACTTTCGGGTACCGCTTGGTAAAGGCTTGAATCACATCCGGTAGTGCATAACGGGCTTGTGTGTGGGTGGTGGAAATATTGAGGTTTCCCATTTCTGGGTGCGTATGTTCACTCGCCACCGCTTTAATGCTTTCAACCCGAGACAAGATGCTTTGAGAGATTTCCACAATGGCCTCACCAGCAGGGGTGACTTGGGTCAGGTGTTTGCCACTGCGCTCAAATATTTGCACGCCAAGTTCGTCTTCTAGTAATCGAACTTGTTTACTGATCCCAGGCTGAGAGGTATACAAACTCTCTGCGGTCGCAGACACATTTAGGTTGTGGTTGACGACCTCAACGATATATCTAAGCTGTTGTAGTTTCATAGTGCAGACGCGCGAGCCTCATGGGTTAAGTGACAGCATTGGGTTCTGATAGATTATTTATATACCCAAATTAGACTATTTAATAGGCTTTGGTTATATAAACGTTAGCGATTGCACATTCACTAAGCAACTTGGTGAACAAACGTGATATGACTCGACCGCTAAAGTTTGATTATTCCGATACGTTTATCGCCAAGTGCACGATTATGGGCCACACTATTAGCAGCGCATGCGAATCGGATGTTATGTGCAGAGTTAGAGGCGGATCACTCATACTGCCTCCATCCTTGATTGATGCTATCTCTGTCGGTTGAGATCGTGTATCTTAACCCGTTGAGTTTATTACAAGGAACATCGTCGCTGAATTATGAATATTGCCTTGATAGCTGGCCTTTGTGTCATATTGCTCGGCCTGATTGTCGGCTACAACATATTGGCTCAACAACGTAAGCAAATTGAATCTCACAAGCGCCAAGAGATGGCTAAGCACATTGCAGTAATTGACGCCACCGAAGAGCTGATTGGTAATGCGCATAACCTGCCTTATAGCGGGACCTTGTTGGTTTGCTTGAATAAGAAGATCCTGGATTCCTTGAAAGCCATGTACGAAATTGATGATTCTGATAAATCCATCAAACAGCGTATCAGTGCGACGCAAGCGCAAATCGATGAAATCAAACAAAGCTACTCAAACCGCGAATCGACTTCCTTTAAAGTACCAGATAACGATCGACAAGCCATTTCGATGCTTAAGTTAGTAAAACGTCTGCGCTCGGTGGTGAAAGCGGAGCATTCAAAGGGACGACTTGCAACACAGGCGTTTGTGGCTGAGAACGCGCGCTTGGAGCAGATGCAGCTTAAAATCAATATTGAGAACGTGATTAAGCGTGCTAATGACGCCAAGCAAAAAGGGCAAATGGGCACCGCTCAGCAGTTATTGAAAAAAGCGATTGATGTGGTCTCGCCCAAAACCGATGATTACTCGCAAGAGATGAAAAAGCATTTAGAGCAAATGCATAGTGATATCACCCAAACACTGAATACGGGCCATGAGAAACTCCAGTCGGAACAAGAAGAAGAAAGAAGTGATCTGGACGAGTTGTTTGCGCCGAAAAAGAAATGGTAAATCAGCTTACGTAGGCTTAAAACAAACGGCGCGTTGATACGCGCCGTTTGTTTATTCTTCTCCTGCTCTTGCGCTCATCCCCTAGACGCGGACTCTCTCAACGAGCGTGGCAAAAGATGCGCTTCAATATGATCCAGCACCCYATCTGCCGCTTGTTCAAGCAAGTCTAACACCCGCTCAAAGCCGTCCGGGCCACCATAATAAGGGTCGGGGATCGGCCCATCGGTATGCTCCCCCCAGTGGAGAAATAAAGACAGTTTGCCTTGGTGCTCGGGTGGGCATTGCGCTTGCAAGTCAGCCAGGTTGCTCTCATCGGCTGCCAGAATCATGTCATGATAGCCAAAGTCAGCTGGGCCAACCTGGCGCGCGCGAATACCTTCAAACGAGTAGCCTCTCGCCTGCCCCGCCGCTTGGCTACGTGTATCAGGCGGATTACCCTGGTGATAACCTGCCGTGCCCGCTGAATCAATATCGACTGCCAAGCCTCGCGCCTGTGCGCGAGCACGTAATACGGCTTCAGCGGTGGGCGAACGACAGATGTTGCCCAAGCACACCACCAAAACACTGGGCCTTTGATTATCCGATGTCATCAGCGTTAAACCTCCTTATGGCTAGGCTTTCAGCTTACCAGTAAGGATAAACGCTGCCTATAGTGAGGCAGGTAATCGACACCCGCCTGCTCTAGCGTTTGTATAAAACGCCCTATTTGGTTGGAACTGTTTGTTTGCGCACCGCGTGTCAACGTTGGCATCCAACCTATCGTCCCTTTAATATAGACCTAAGTTAACCAAAGGTTGGAAATCACATGTCAGAACACAGTCATCAACAGCGCCAGCAAAAACTGAAAGAAAAAGTCGATGCTCGGATTGACGCCGCACAACAAGAAAAAGGGCTATTTCTTATTATTACTGGCAACGGCAAAGGCAAATCCACCTCCGCGTTTGGCACCGTCGCACGCGCCGCAGGCCATGGCTTCAAATGCGGGGTGGCGCAGTATATCAAGGGAACCTGGGCATGCGGTGAGCGAGACTTACTCAGTCAGCATGGCGTGGACTTTCATGTGATGAGTACAGGGTTTACCTGGGATACCCAAGATAAAACGGCCGACACCCAAGCCGCACAAAAAATCTGGTCAGCATGCAAAACCATGCTCAGCGATCCTGGTTACGATTTGGTCGTCCTGGACGAAATCACCTATATGATCACCTATGGCTATATTGATCTAGACGATGTCATCGCTACGATTAACCAACGCCCCAGTGAGCAATCGGTGTTAATCACGGGTCGCGGTGCGCATCGTCGTCTCGTTGAAATGGCGGATACCGTGTCTGAGGTTCGTAATGTTAAACACGCCTTTGATGCGGGTGTTAAAGCTCGCCAGGGTATTGACTGGTAGGCGTTATCGAGAGCCTACAAGACAATAATGAGCGTGCAGAGGCACGCTCATTGCTTTGAAGTGCCGCTGGTCGGTACCGCTGTAGAGGATAGCGTATCAACAGACGTATCATTCGCTTGACACGATTGCCGACAGAGTTTGGCATCGATGGACTGATCGCCCAACAAGCGTTGCCACAATGCCGGGAGCGCGGTCTCAGGCAAAGGGCCAGGCTCGAGTTGTTGAGGCGCGACCGGCGCCCACTCCCCATTCATCTTTTGCTCTGCCAGTAAAAACTGAAACGGCTGATAGGCGGCCACCCCGAAGCGTAAGTCGGTGACGACCTGCTGCCCGTTTCGGTTTTCAAAGCGAATGAAATTACGCGAAAACGTCCGCAGAGCACTGAGGGTATCAGAGTTTGCCAGCGGCCACTCTCCCAGAGGCTGCGTGACCCAATCAATTGACGGGTTGGCATCAAGTCGTGAGGCCAGCCCCTCCCAGTATTGATCTTCGCCACTGACGACCACACGCCACAGTAAAGTGTTAAACGGCGTTGGCATAATGATCAACGGCTGGCCTTCCAGCAAGGTTCCTTGTGTTTGCTCGGCAACCCGGTTTTCTATTTGATGGAGCTGATACACAGAACTGGCCAAATAAAGACTCGAGACCATCAACCCAACACCACACATCCTGGCCCCAAGATGGCGCCATACCAGCGCGCTGATGAGCGCAACCAGTAGGGGCAACGTATAAAGGGGGTCGATAATAAATAAACTCGCTACCGCTACTGATGGCACATCAAGCGGCCAGAATAGCTTGGTGCCATATACCGTCATGGCATCAAGCAATGGATGGGTGACAAGCACCGCGATGACCAGCACCATCAATTGCCACAGTGGCCACTGACGCTGCCAGCGCCACCAGCACCAAGCAATGAGCGCGCCGACCCAAGGCAATACGAACAGCGAGTGGCTAAAACCTCGGTGATTCACAGTGTTCGCCACCGGATCGCCATAATCAATCAATACATCCAGATCCGGTAAGGTCCCCAAGGCCGCGCCCGCCAGCAGCACTTTCGGTGAGCAGCGTTTACCCGCAACCAAGCCCGCGACCGTCGCGCCTAACGCGGCTTGCGTGACAGAATCCATAAAGCGCCCTTTAATGACTTTGCATTAGATAGCCTGATGAGTGATGCGCCGATCACTGAAATAAATTAAGGAGTTTATCTGCCGTCTCTTTGACCTTATCGTCATCCGCTTTATCACCCAGTAGCTTTTTCAGCCCCCGTTGCGCCTCTTTGCGTACTTTCTCTTCTAACGCTTTATTACTGCTGAGTAACTGCTTAATATCTAATTTATAGCTCGGCGATTGCCAAGTACCAGCTACCGTCACTGGGATGGTCACATCACGCAGTTCATCAATATCTTTACCGCCCTGGCCTTTACTGGTCTCGACCACCGAGGTATAGACGTTAAAATCGAGTGTCTCTTTCAGCAGATCGGTTTGTCCGTCACTACGTACCCGAAGCGCCGGCGCTTCCAACAGTAAGTCGGTGGTGCGTGCCATGCCGTTACCTAGGGTAAAACTTGCCGTGAGTGCGCTAAAGTCCGTTTTACGTACTTCTTTGGCGGCCGCTGCCGACTCACCTTTTAGGGTTGCTTTCGCCTCTCTGAGCATCTGCGCCAAGTTAATGCCATTTATCGCGCCATCTTCGAAGAAAATAGCGACACTGCCTTGAATCGCTTGACGCAATGCATACGGTGACAAGCCTTTGCCCTGTACATTGATATCAAGATTCCCCTTACCTTCTAATAAGTCCACCTCAGCGGCATCTTCCAGTAAAGGAAGCACTTGGATCCCACGCGCTTTTTTACTCACCTGATAGCGCGCAGGGGTTTGTGTGGCATCTAGCATCCCTTGCACAACCACGCTGCCTTCATAGGCTTGTGTGGTCAGCTCGGACACGTCGACCTTGCCACGGTCGATGGCAACCGTCGCACGCGTTTTCCCCAAGGTAACATTACTCACGGTCAGCCCTTTCATCGCCAATGAGCCGACAATATCTAGCGTCTTCAACACACTCAGATCAGGCTCTTCTTTGCTCAGGGGCGCAGCTTGTTTGTTGGAGCTGGATGGTGCATTAGCGTCAGACTCACTTGCTTTTGCGGACTGACTAGGCGCTGCGTCTGTCGGTAGCAGCGTATCGAGGTTGATATGGTTGGTATTCAACGCAAAGCGCACTTGGGGGATCTCAGTCAACTTGACCGCCACTTTGCCATCCACCACAACATCATCGTCGTTCAACCGGCTGGTCAATTCACTGACCGTCACCGTTTGCTGGTTGATGTCAAACACAATATCCGCGGCTAGCGCTTGGCTAAGAGACGAGTGGGGAATAGGCTCGCCGGACAGTGTCGTGAGCATGTCTAACCCCTGAACAGTGACCTTATCTTGCGTTTTTGCGATAGTCACCTGGGCTTTACCTGAGCTTTCAATGTCGATGTCAGCCGTTTGCGCATTCACATTGAAGCCTAATTTCGCTGTCTCGCCCAGCGAAAAACTATCAAGGGTAATATTGGCTTGTTCAATCACCATATCACCTTGCTCTGCCGAAAGCGTCAACGCCAGTTTGCGCAACTGGCTTTGTATCACGTCACTGGCCAATTTCAACTCGCCTTGACCTTCCACCGCAAAGCGGGCGTCATTTTGCTCGCCGCGCAACGACAGTGATAGCGGCGTCCACACATCCGTCGCCAGATTGCCCACCTCAAGATCCACATCGCGCAGCGCCGTCATGGTGCCCGCTTGATCATCTTTGACGACCACACTCGCGTTAGCCACTCTGAGCCCTTGTAACGATACATTCCACGTCTTTGCCTCGGTGCTCGTCGTCTCAGAGGATGAGTCTGATTCTGGTGTCGGCTCTGTTTGAGGCGCTGCGGTCTGTGATGTCGTGGTGAGGTTGCTCTCCCCATTACTCAGGGTTTGAATAAAAACATGAGGGTCTTGCAATATTATTTCGCCGACCTGCAAGGTTTGCGACATCAAAGGCAACACATCGACAGACAGGCGTGCTTGAGATAAGCGCATCAGATCGGGTTCATCAAAGCCAGGGCGATTTTTTATCGCGACATCCTCGACTGAAAACCCCAAACTTGGCCAAAACTGCCAAGCAATGTCGCCACCGATGACCATGTCATAGCCTGTCTGCTTTTTAACTTGCTCGACCAACAATGGCTTAAACTGGTTAGGGTTAATAGTCGCGAGCACAGCGGCGATGCCACCGATGACAACCACCACCAAAACAACAAGAGTAAGGGCGATTTTTTTTATCATTGCAAGATGCTCCTTGTGCATAACAGGCGATACCACTCGCGAGAGATACTCGCCTTATCGACCATGATTTCACGATCGGGTTCCCCGTTAGAAAAAATGCGCCCGTAGGCGCATTGCAATCGTTAAACCTTGTCTTGACTAATGCGAGAGGCGACGGCCCCTTGCTGATTTTTGTATTTTGCGTTGTCGCGTTTGTTATACGGCTTATCAGCCGCGCCCGACATAGGCTCAAAACTTAACGCACCAATCGGCATACCGGGTCGTAGCGCCAAAGGCAAACGACCATTGTTATAGAACTCGAGGACAATACGGCCCGACCAGCCCGGGTCAATCCGGTGCGCGGTCACATGCACCATCAGCCCTAAACGTGCCAACGACGAACGGCCATCAAGCCAGCCGACGATATCGTCCGGTAGGGTCACCGCTTCATGCGTGACAGCGAGCGCGAGCTGGCCTGGGTGAAGATAAAATGCCTCACCATCAGCAATCTCAATTTCATCACTCATCACACGTTCAAGCTGGGCATTGACCTCTTCTTTCGGGCCAGATAGATCGATAAATGCCGCGCCGTGATCATTAAAGACACGGAATTGATTGCCCAATGTCACATCCGCCGTCACACCAGAAATCGACGCCTCTGCCGGAYGCGGCTCAATTTTGATGCGGCCATCATCAAGGTGTTCTTTGATATGCCTGTCGCATAGTCGCATCGGATAGTCCTCACGGTTAATACATGGAGCGATACACTGCGCACCGCATTCACTTAGCTCGTTGTCCTCTGCATACAAAAGCAGGGAGTGGTGATCCGTTAAGCCATCATAAGTCAATCAGGCTTTCAGTAATCGCGCGATATGCGCTTTTAATACATCAATCGCAATGCGGTTTTTCCCCCCGCGTGGCACGATAATGTCGGCATATTGCTTTGACGGCTCAATAAACTGCATAAACATAGGGCGGACCGTCTTCTGATATTGCTCCATCACAGAGTCCATGGTGCGGCCGCGTTCAGCCACATCACGTTTCATGCGACGCAACAAGCAAATATCAAGGGGGGTATCCATAAAGACGCTGGCATGGATAAGATTGCGCAGACGTGGGTCGGTCAGTAACAGGATCCCTTCCAAAATGATCACCTTTTTGGGCGTCATGGTGGTGGTTTCATCCATACGGGTATGCTCTGAGTAGCTGTACACAGGCACATCGACAGACTGACCGGCCGCGAGGCTTTCTAAGTGCTCGCAAAGCAAGTTATGGTCTAGCGCTTGTGGATGGTCATAGTTGGTTTGTACGCGCTCTTCCATGCTGAGATGGCTTTGATCGCGGTAATATCTGTCTTCCGTGATCACGCCGATTTGATGATCGCCGACTTTTTCCTTTAATTCCTTATAAATCGTGCTAGCGATCAGGCTTTTACCGGAAGCAGAGGCACCTGCTATGCCGATAATAACGCATTGGTGGTTGTTGTCACTCATAATATGAATACCCAGAGGAAGCTTGGCGGAATCTACATAAACCGCCTGATTATAGGGAGTTGAAGCCGCTGGCGCCAGAGAAAATCACGCTTCCCTGACGCATCCGTCGCTTTAAGCCTGCTACAGCTGCCCGTTGCTCAATCASGGCGACACCGTTTGTACGCTTATTTGTTCAGGGCGCGTTTCCCCTTGYCAGTAAAGCTGACTGGCGACGGTGGCTGCCATTTGGCGATAAACCGCAGCGTGCTCACTGTCGGGGCGCGCCACCATACTCGGTGTGCCTGCGTCTATGTCCTCACGAATGGCGACATGAAGCGGTACTTGTGCCAAGACCGGTACCCCCTGTTCACGGGCCATTTTCGCCGCACCACCGGTACCGAAAATCGCTTCATGATGGCCGCATTGCGAACAAATATGGTAGCTCATGTTTTCTATTACCCCGAGAACCGGCACCTGTACTTTCTCAAACATCGCCACGCCTTTAATCGCATCAGCCAGTGCGAGATCCTGTGGTGTGGTGACCACCATCGCCCCCGTCACCGGAAACTGTTGCGCCAAACTAAGCTGAATGTCGCCCGTGCCTGGCGGCATATCAACCACCAAATAATCAAGTTCAGGCCAGCGGGTTTCATTGATCAATTGAGCAAAGGCTTTCGATGCCATCGGCCCACGCCAAACGGTGGCGTTATCGGCGGGCACCAGGTAACCAATTGAATTAGAGGCGATGCCGTGACGCCTCACAGGCTCCATCAGTTTGCCATCATGGGTTTGTGGCTCGCTGTCTTTAGCGCCGAGCATTATCGGCAGCGATGGGCCATACACATCCGCATCGACAATGCCCACTGATGCCCCTTCGGCGTGCAGGGCCAGTGCCAAATTGACCGCCGTCGTCGATTTACCCACGCCGCCTTTGGCCGAACTCACCACTAACAGGTTTTTCACCCCTTTGACGGGCGCTTTGTCACCACTTTTTATCGGCGCCACTCTCTGTGTCAGTTGAAACTGCTGCGCCAATGACGTCGACTGGGCACTGAGCCACTCATCGAGCGCCTGCATCACTGACGCCGCTGCAAATGGGAATGTCACCTTAAAGCCGTCTCCACTCGCGCTCACCCACTGTGGTTGGCTTGCCCACTGCTCCACCAAGCGCGAGTGTGAAAACTGATTCAATAGACTCACTGCGTCGTCCACATTGGTCAGCGGGGCGGCCGTGTCTTGTTTTTGTTTTTGTTTTTGTTTTTGTGCTTTTTTCTTTTTAGAACCAAATAACATGCATCACCATCCCATTGATTAAAATATATTAGGCCGGATTGGCAACGTTTAACGGATAAACCGCCTCACTCACGGCCTGCACTAGGCAAGGCATATCGTATCAGGTAAGATTTCCGCAATCATTCCATTCATATCATAAGAGCGAACAAACAAGATTATGGCTGCAACCCCACGGAAAATTCTGGTGACCTGTGCGCTGCCTTATGCGAACGGCTCGATTCATTTGGGCCACATGCTCGAGCATATTCAAGCAGATGTATGGGTGCGCTATCAGCGCCTACGTGGCAACACGACTCACTTTATTTGTGCCGACGATGCCCACGGTACCCCCATTATGTTGAAAGCACAGCAAATGGGTGTCGAGCCAGAAGCCATGATCGCTGGCGTGCAACAAGAGCACCAAGCCGACTTTGATGGCTTTGATATCAGCTTCGATAATTACCACAGCACCCACAGTGATGAAAACCGCGAACTCGCCTCGTTTATCTATACCCAGCTACGCGATAACGGTTACATCACCAGTCGAACTATTTCTCAACTGTTTGATCCGGAAAAAGAAATGTTCTTACCGGATCGCTTTGTCAAAGGCGAGTGTCCAAAATGTCACGCCGACGATCAGTACGGTGACAACTGTGATAACTGTGGTGAAACCTATACCCCGGCAGAGCTGATTAACCCTCGTTCAGCGGTGAGCGGCGCGACGCCCGTGATGCGTGACTCTGAGCACTTCTTCTTCGATTTGCCACAATTTGAACAAATGCTCAATGAGTGGACGAAATCCGGCTCACTGCAAAGTGAGATTGCTAACAAGATGAATGAGTGGTTTGAAACCGGCCTGCAGCAGTGGGATATTTCCCGCGATGCGCCCTACTTTGGTTTCGAGATCCCTGATCAACCTGGCAAGTTTTTCTACGTTTGGCTCGATGCGCCAATTGGTTATATGGGGTCATTTAAAAACTACTGTGACAAGCGCGGCGACATCGACTTTGATGAGTATTGGAAAGCCAACAGCGATGCCGAGCTTTATCACTTTATTGGCAAAGACATTGTTTATTTCCATAGTTTGTTCTGGCCCGCCATGCTCGACGGTGCCGGTTTCCGCAAGCCAAACAACGTCTTTGTGCACGGTTATGTCACCGTCAACGGCGCGAAAATGTCCAAGTCGAAAGGGACATTCATTAAAGCAAGCACTTACTTAAAGCACCTTGACCCTGAGTGCCTGCGTTACTACTACGCCGCCAAACTCAACAGCCGTATTGATGATCTCGATTTAAGCTTGGATGACTTTATTCAGCGCGTGAATACCGACATCGTCAACAAAGTGGTCAACCTAGCCTCTCGCAACGCGGGTTTCATCAGCAAACGCTTTGACGGTCAGCTATCAACGGTTTGCTCTGAGCCTGAGCTATATCAATCCTTTATCGATAAAGCCGAGCACATTGGCGAGCTCTATGAGGCCCGTGAATTCAATCGCGCCATTCGTGAGATCATTGCGCTGGCCGATAAGGCCAACCAGTACGTCGATGAGAAAGCCCCTTGGGTCATCGCCAAAGAGGAAGGAAAAGAGGCTGAGCTACAGGCTATTTGCTCAGTGGGTATTAACTTATTCCGAGTGTTGATGACTTATCTAAAACCCGTGATGCCAAAACTGGCCGAACGGGCGGAAGGCTTTTTAAACGATACCCTCACGTGGGAAAGCATTGCCACTCCACTCACTGGCCATCAGATCACCAAGTTCAAGGCGTTATTTAACCGGATTGATCCGAAAGCCGTCGATGCCATGATTGCTGATAGCAAAGAAGATGTTGCGACCGAAGAGGCGGAAAAAGCCAAAGCGCAAGGGCCTTTGGCTGATGATCCTCTCGCGGATGAAATTGAATTTGGTGACTTTGCTAAAGTGGATCTCCGTATCGCCAAGATCCTTGAGTGCGAAGCCGTGCCAAAAGCGGATAAACTGCTCAAATTCAAGCTCGATATTGGCGGTGAAACACGTCAGGTTTTCGCTGGGATCAAATCGGCCTACAAACCGGAAGATCTGGTGGGCAAGCACACTGTGATGGTCGCCAATCTAAAACCAAGAAAGATGAAGTTTGGCATGTCAGAAGGCATGATTTTAGCAGCCGGCCCTGGCGGAAAAGAGATTTGGATCTTAGAGCCTCATGAGGGTGCCCAGCCAGGTATGCGGGTCATGTAACCTTGCTGCCTCGTCAATTTGCACAAGCAGAGAATAAAGAGCCCAGCCGGGCTCTTTTTTTGCCCAATAGGTGCCAATCCTCCGCCTCCCTGCACTACAAGAGGGCAACCACTCCCTAACACGGTGCGTAAAACGCCCACCATCAGACCCCGATCAAGGCCATACAAGGCGTGATTAACCTCTCAATTTTGGCATGCTTCATGCTCCTTCAGAGAGACACGCGAGCCATAGCAAGGAGAGCATATGGGATGGTTAGTGATGATAGGAATACTGGTGCTCACGATTGCTAGCGTGGTGGCGGTCATCGTGTATCGTCAACGACCGGATTGGCGATTGCATCAACTGCATGAGTTACGAGCTTTGCTCCAGCATGCGGGTTACCTCGCCACCCAACCGCGCGTCGATCCGTATGACTATCAACGATTGCTGGATCAAACACGTCAGTTACACCACTTGGCACCCCATGCGCAAAAGCCAATGTATCGGCTTTTTTTCCATCACCTTCACGCCTTGCCACAATATGATGATGTGACCCAGGCCAAGATGAAAAACCGCGCCTTGCAGCACCTAGCGTACTTGGTGGATGAAGCCATCCCGCCGGTGTTAATTGCCTGTGGTGATGACCACACGCTCTCGTCTTACCAACAAATTTGGTATGCCGTGTTAGAGCTACTTCAAGCTCGCCAACGCTTTTCCTACGCGTCAATACAACTGGAGAACGCAACGCCCAATGCGCACCAGTCCCTAAGCTTACAACAACAAATACTCATCAAGCGCTTAGCACAACTGCGCGACCTTGAATTGGGCGATGCATTCACCAATAAGGTTAATCAGGTTATCTCACAGCTTGATAATGTACACACCTTGTCACTCAATCGCCGCCTGGCGGTGGCACAGCAAGTCAACGCCGTGATGCTTGATGCCCTCGATACCTTTCTGGCGACGCTGCTCGCGCGCTTTCCTGCACCAAAGGATGATATTTTCAATACGCTGTCACCCATCAATGACTCACACCATCAATGATCAACCTCTAAGCCATTAAAAAGCCGGCGCAAGGCCGGCTTGATAGCATCATGATGGCACTTACCCAATATGGGTTTGCCCGCCCATATAGGGGCGAAGTGCTTCAGGGATCTCAATACGGCCATCCGCTTGTTGGTAGTTTTCCAAAATAGCCACCAAGGTACGGCCTACCGCCAAGCCCGAACCATTCAAGGTGTGCAACAGTTCAGGTTTTTTCTCACCTTTACGACGGAAACGTGCCTGCATACGGCGAGCTTGGAAGTCCATGGTGTTTGAGCACGATGAAATCTCACGATAAGTGTTTTGCGCGGGCAACCAGACTTCTAGATCGTAGGTTTTCGCCGCACCAAAGCCCATGTCGCCGGTGCAGAGCAACATCTTACGATATGGCAGGTTTAGCAACTGCAATACTTTTTCTGCATCCGCAGTCAATGACTCCAGAGCTTCCATTGAGTCTTCTGGCTTAACCACCTTCACCAACTCAACTTTATCGAACTGGTGCATACGGATAAGGCCGCGCGTATCACGCCCGTATGAACCTGCTTCTGAGCGGAAGCAAGGTGTGTGTGCGGTCATGCACAGCGGAAGATCCGCTTCATCGATGATTTCATCACGTACCATGTTGGTCAGCGGCACTTCCGCGGTTGGGATCAAAGACATGCCAATCCCTTCTTCCGTCGCCGGCTGGGTATGGAACAAATCTTCTCCAAATTTAGGCAGCTGACCGGTGCCATAGAGGCTGTCCGCATTAACCAGATACGGTACGTACATTTCGGTGTAACCGTGCTCGTTGGTGTGCAAGTCGAGCATAAATTGCGTGAGCGCACGATGCATACGCGCCATTTGCCCTTTCATCACGATAAAGCGAGAGCCTGACAGTTTCACCGCACTGGCAAAATCAAGACCACCGGTGAGTTCGCCGAGGTCGACGTGATCTTTAACCTCGAACTCAAATTGACGGGGCTCGCCCCAGCGAGAAATTTCCTGGTTTTCAGACTCGTCTTTGCCACTAGGCACTTCTTCGGCCGGTAAGTTAGGCACGCCCATCACGACATCATTCACTTTTTGCTGGAGCGCCGCGAGCTCTGTTTTCGCCGCATCCAATTCATCACCCAGGTTTGCCACTTCTTCGAGCAATGGTGCGATGTCTTCACCCTTTGCTTTAGCCTGGCCAATGGACTTCGATCGGGAATTACGCTCTGCTTGCAGTTGTTCGGTGCGAATTTGCAGCGCCTTACGTTGTTCCTCGAGTTCACGCATAGCGTCAACATCAAGCGTAAAGCCACGACGAGCGAGTTGTTGAGCGGTTTGTTCCAGCTCAGTTCGAAGTAATTTGGAATCCAGCATGCTAATCCTGTGCTTTCGGGTTATTGACTGTAAATTGACGAAGTTAAACCTTACCCAAAAAGGGTAAACTTGCCTAGCGCTTTTGCGGGCTTTTTATATCCTGCTCTGCGAGAAAGGCGAGCTTTTCGGCGATTTTAATTTCTAGCCCACGATTGACGGGCTGATAGTAACTCGCCTCGCCAAGCTCCGGGGGGAGATAGCGCTCTCCCGCGGCATAGGCATTGGGCTCATCGTGGGCATAGCGATAGCCGTCTCCGTGTCCCATTTGCTCCATCAATGCCGTTGGTGCATTACGAAGGTGCATAGGAACAGGCGCATTCGCGGTGTCTTTAGCATCACGCAAGGCTTGTTTCCACGCGGTATAAACCGCGTTACTTTTAGGCGCACTGGCCAAATACACCGCGGCTTGAGCAATGGCGCGCTCACCCTCTGCCGGCCCTACGCGGGTAAAGCAGTCCCAGGCGTTAAGCGCGACCTGCATCGCGCGCGGATCGGCATTACCGACATCCTCTGAAGCGATCGCAAGTAGTCGCCTGGCGACATAGAGCGGATCGCCCCCTGCACTGACAATCCGTGCGTACCAATACAATGCTCCGTCGGGGCTCGAGCCGCGCACCGATTTGTGAAACGCAGAAATCAAGTCATACCACGCATCACCTTGTTTATCGAATTGCGCCACTTTTTCGCCAGCCACGTCTTTAAGCATCGACATCGTGATTTGGCCATCGGCCATGTCTGCCAACATTTCCAATAGGTTTAACGCCATACGTGCATCACCACTGCATGCTGCCGTTAATGCTGCTTTCACGCCGTTATCAAAGGCTAAAGACTGCTTACCGAGCCCTCGCTGCGCGTCGGCGAGTGCTTGATCAATCACCGCTTCCAAATCGCTCTCATCAAGGCTGGTTAGGCGGTACACACGGGCGCGCGATAGCAGAGCGTTATTAAGCTCAAATGAGGGGTTTTCCGTGGTGGCACCAATAAACGTCACCGTCCCCGCTTCCACATGGGGTAAAAACGCATCTTGCTGGCTTTTGTTAAAGCGGTGCACTTCATCGACAAACAAAACAGTACGAATGCCGGCTTGCTTGTTTTGCTCTGCGCGCCCAATCGCCTCTCGGATCTCTTTGACGCCAGATGTCACGGCCGAGATCTGTTCCAGCTCTGCGTTGGCTTGGCGCGCGGCAATATCGGCGAGCGTGGTTTTACCGATCCCCGGAGGCCCCCAGAAAATCATCGAATGGAGGGAGCCCGATTCAATCGCCCGGCGAAGCGGTTTACCCTCGGCGAGAAGATGGCGCTGCCCGATGTACTGGTCAAGCGTGAGGGGCCGCATACGTGCGGCCAGTGGGCGAAAATCGTCTGCAAAGTCAAGCGGTAAGGTCGCCACAGTCACCTCCGAGGCAATTATCTTGGTTGGCGCTGATCGTCGACCATCACTGAGTCGGGTGGCGTAAACGAAAACAGGTCCGACGCCGGTGTTTGTCGACTAAACTGGCTCAGCGTAAACTGGCTCTGTTGCCCATCTTGCTCAACCACGGTAAAACCGGTCAAGGCACCATCCGGCTTCACCGTGACCTCAAATTCGCCAATGGTGCCTGTGGTTTTTGGCGTTAAGGTAAAGGTGTCAGCCTCTTGGGTGATTTGATAAGCCTGCCAATCACTGGGCTGATTGCGCGTGAGCAATACAAACGGCGTCTGTGCCGTGGCATCCTCCAGCCACATCGCCGTCACTTGCTCAACAAAGGGGCTGTAGTACCAGAGCGTCTCGCCATCGGAAATCATGATGGTTTCGTCGGGTGAGGTTGTGGTCCAGTTAAACAAATTTGGCCGCTCAATGGCGAGCCGTCCTTTTGCTTGATGAATCACCTCCCCTTCTGGGCTGTGCACTGTTTGCGAAAACTGCGCACTGAATGCGTCAACCTGACTCAAGCGTTCCATCAGGTGTTGTTGCGCCGGCGTTTTCGCCTGAACCAATAATGCAAAAAATAGCGATATCACCACCATTAGGTGGCGGATAGCAGAGAGTCGAGTCATGAAACCTTCCATTCGATCAATCTTTGGGTGGTGGTGGCGCGATAACTTCGCGATTACCGTTATGGCCTGGTGAGCTTACGACACCATGTGCTTCCAGTTGTTCCACGATCCGCGCTGCCCGGTTGTAGCCAATTTTAAATCGTCGCTGGACGCCAGAGACAGAGCCTCGGCGGCTTTCGGTGACAAATTCAACCACTTGGTCAAAAAGCTGGTCCAGCTCCTCACCCTCTCCGCCTGAAGGCGCCTCACCCGGCAACAAGCTATCGGAGCCTTGATCCCCTTTGGTTATTTCGTCTAGGTACTGTGGCTTACCACGTGCTTTCCAGTTATTCACCACACGATGCACTTCTTCATCACTGACAAAAGCACCATGTACACGGATGGGGTGGTTAGAGCCATTAGGCATAAAGAGCATATCACCCATTCCTAACAATGACTCTGCGCCACCTTGGTCAAGAATGGTGCGTGAATCTGTCTTAGTAGACACCGTAAACGCCATCCGCGTTGGAATGTTGGCTTTGATTAAGCCTGTAATCACATCAACGGACGGACGCTGAGTGGCAAGCACAAGATGAATCCCCGCTGCCCGCGCTTTTTGTGCTAGTCGCGCAATCAGTTCTTCCACTTTTTTGCCCACCACCATCATCAGATCGGAGAATTCATCCACGACCACCACAATATACGGTAATTTCTCAAGTTTAGGCGCTGACTCATCCATCGAGTCACCTGGCTTCCAAAGCGGATCGGGAATAGGGTTATTGGCGGCTTCCGCGGCTTTTACTTTTTCGTTAAAGCCTTTTAGGTTCCGTACTCCAAGCGCCGACATCAGCTTGTAACGACGTTCCATCTCACCCACACACCAACGCAGCGCATTCCCCGCATCTTTCATGTCAGTCACCACCTCGGTTAACAGGTGTGGGATCCCCTCGTATACCGAAAGCTCGAGCATTTTCGGATCGATCATGATAAAGCGCACATCTTCCGGTGAGGCTTTATACAACATACTTACCAGCAYCACGTTGACGCCCACCGACTTACCCGAGCCTGTGGTACCGGCCACCAGCATGTGTGGCGCTTTACCCAAATCGGTAATAATCGCTTCACCCGCAATATCATTCCCCAGCACCACCGAAATCGGCGAGTGGCTATTCTTAAAACGTTCGCTTCCAATCACTTCGGACATAAACACCGTCTCCCGGTGCTCATTAGGCAGCTCAAGGCCAATGTAGGGTTTTCCTGGGATCACTTCGACCACACGCACTGCCGTGGTCGACAAAGCACGCGCCAAGTCTTTAGATAAGCCAGAAATGCGTGAAACTTTGACCCCAGGCGCAAGATCGAGCTCAAAACGGGTGATCACCGGGCCTGGATATACGCCCACTACGCGCGCCTGAACTTTAAAATCTTCTAATCGTGCTTCAACCAAGCGGGCAATCTTCTCGAGCTCTTCACGCGTCGCCTGCTCTGCGGTATGGCGAGCGGGGTCAAGCAGATCGAGGGTCGGGAAAGGTTCTGTCGGCGTGGGTAAATCCGGCTCATCTTTGACTAAGAACGGGTGATCCAGTCCAGCTGCCTGCTGCTGATTTTTTTGTGCTTGGCGAATGGTTTCTTGGAAGGGGTCGTCRTCCTCATCCGCGCCACTGCTCGCTTGTTCTGCACGCTCAAGCTCGGACAGCCCATCTTGATTGCCATAAGTTGTGTCGGCGTGATGCTGACTCGATGCGATTGGTGCACTGTGCAGATCATCAGATGGTGTCTCTTCGCCCGTTTCAATAGAGGGAGCAGTTCCAGTATCAAGATGTGGCGTATCCACCTCAACGCGCGAAGACAATACAGGCGCAGCTTCTTCATGCTCCTCCTCATGCTCGATAGCAAGGTGCCACTGCCCCAATGACGGTTCCTCGGGTTGCGCATCATCGCTATCGGTAGCGCCCTGATCGTCGGCAACATCCGAGTCTGTTGTCGAACGCGCTTGTCCACCAAAGATAATAGGCGACGCTGCCTTGTTCTGTGCCTGCTCATCGTTGGCGGAACTCTCCGCCTTCTCCGGCGCTGACGGTGTCAAGCGACGTAAATCACTGAGCTCCATTGTCTCAGACGCATTGGCTGCGGTGCTCTGTGTGTCGGTGTCTGGAACGCCTAACTCGGTAGGCGTGTCACCACGAACCCGATTGACCGCCCAGGTGACGCCTTTTAGTGTCATGGCACCGAGATTATCAACAATGGTCAACCAAGAAATGCCTGTAAAGAGCGTAAAGCCGGCCGCCCAGCCAAACAGCATCACCAAGGTCGTCCCTAATACATTAAATAGCGGCAGTGCCAAACTGTTGGTGACATCCCCTATTACACCACCAGAGGAAAAATGCCAAAAATCGTCAAAATTCAAATCGGCCAACGAACAGCTGGTTAAAAACAGGATAAACAGTCCCAAGATACGCGCGCCGATAATGGTATAATTGATGGGTTCATCGTCGCTGCGGCGACGCAAGAACACCCACCCCCCGAGAATCGCCGCTGGTGGCAGCGGATACGCTAAGATACCAAACGAAAAGAAGAGACTATCGGCGAGCCACGCGCCCATGGCACCTGCTGCATTGTGGACATCACCATGCCAGGCAGTTTGCGACCAGGATGGGTCGGCCGGATTAAAAGACAATAGGGCGACCATGGTGAACACGGCTGCCGCGAGCACCAAAATAAACCCACACTCTTTTAATCGCTGAACGCCATCTAAACGCGCTTTAGCACGAGCCGCTTTGGGCTCCCGACGTAAAGAAAACTCCATCATCACCTGTTTAATACTGTTCGTGAACCGCATTCCTCATCCTACTCTGAGGCTTGCTTATGTTGCCCTGACTTTATCACATTCATGCCGTGAGGGCAGGCATGATGCCTGCCTACGCCAAATCTTTACCGAGATATCACACAATCTTGTGCTATCCGCACAAAAAATAAGCCGAGCATGACGCTCGGCTTCAGTCTCGACAAGTGGTGCGTCGCACCCCATTTTATCACCTGGCTAACGGGTATGGATAACCAGATGATTACTCTGTTTCACCTCTTCCATCACCACATACGTGCGAGTGTCATTCACACCGGGTAAACGCAGCAAGGTTTCACCCAATAACTTGCGATAAGCTGACATATCCGCTACTCGTGTTTTAAGCAGGTAGTCAAAATCCCCTGACACTAACGAGCACTCTTGAATATCCTCAAGCGTTTGCACGGCTTTATTAAATTGCTCGAACACATCAGGCGCACCGCGGTTGAGTGTGATTTCGACAAACACCAACAGTGATGCATCCAAATACTGGGGGTTAAGCAGTGCTGTATAGCCAAGGATATAACCTTGACGTTCAAGACGTCGTACACGTTCTAGACAGGGGGTAGGAGAAAGACCAACACGTTTTGATAACTCAACGTTAGAGACTCGCCCATCCTTTTGAAGCTCGTTCAGGATGTTGCGGTCAATGCGGTCCAATTCCTTGGAGGGCTTTTTTTTGGTATCTACCATTTTTTATTCCACCTTGTTACTTCCTTGCAAAAAGATATACCAAATTAAATAACATCTAAATGATCTTTAGCATCAAATACTGGTTTATTGCCTTTATACTAGCCTGAAAATTGACAATATCAATAAAAAGCCAGCCGATAACACTGAATAAACACGAGGTGACAGCATGATCATTGGCGTTCCAAAAGAAATCAAAAACCATGAGTACCGCGTTGGTATGGTACCCGCGAGTGTTCGCGAGCTTATTTCTCACGGCCACTCTGTTTACATCGAGACCAACGCAGGTAATGGTATTGGATTCTCTGACGACGACTATAAAGCCGCCGGCGCGTCTATCCTTCCCACTGCTGCTGACGTTTTTGCGAAAGCAGAAATGATCGTCAAGGTAAAAGAGCCACAAGCCGTTGAGCGTGCGATGCTCCGCGAAGGACAGATTTTGTTCACCTATTTGCATCTTGCACCAGATTTTCCGCAAACAGAAGACTTAATTAAAAGTAAAGCCATCTGTATTGCCTACGAAACGGTAACAGATTCTAAAGGTCGATTGCCACTCCTTGCGCCTATGTCTGAGGTCGCCGGCCGCATGTCTATTCAAGCAGGTGCACAAGCGCTAGAAAAATCACACGGCGGTTCGGGCATGTTGCTCAGCGGTGTGCCCGGGGTTGAGCCTGCGAAAATCGTGGTACTCGGCGGTGGTGTCGTCGGCTCGAWCGCCGCTCGTATGGCCGTTGGTCTGCGTGCTGACGTCACGATTCTCGACAAAAATGTCGATACCTTACGTCGCCTCGATGAAGAGTTCCAAGGACGTGCCAAAGTGGTCTACTCCACAGAAGAAACCTTAGAGCAGCACGTATTGAACGCCGATCTGGTTGTCGGTGCGGTACTGATCCCAGGTGCGGCCGCCCCCAAACTGGTTAACGAAGACCACATTAAGCGTATGAAGCCCGGCGCAGCGGTTGTGGATGTGGCTATTGATCAAGGCGGCTGTTTCGCGACCTCACACGCGACCACTCATGCGGATCCCACCTATATCGTCGATGATGTCGTTCACTACTGTGTCGCCAACATGCCTGGCGCGGTGGCCCGCACGTCTACCGTCGCACTGAACAACGCCACGCTGCCATATATCGTCAAACTGGCGAATAAAGGCTATCGCGATGCCTTGGTAGAAGATGCGCACCTACGCAACGGTCTGAATGTGATTGGCGGTCAAGTGACCATCAAAGAGGTCGCAGAAGGCTTTGAGTTGCCGTATGTTGATGCCATGGACGCACTAAAGGCCGCGCATTAATCGGCCACACCAATCATAGAAATCGAGGGCACCATCACGGTGCCCTTTCTTTACCTTTCTAATTTACCTACAATCAGTCCATTCAAAAAACGAACCTCTTTTCCTGCTCGGAGACGTGAATGAGTAACATTAAGCATGCGAACCTGTTGATCCTGGGTTCAGGCCCGGCTGGCTATACCGCCGCTGTTTACGCCGCGCGCGCTAACTTAAACCCCGTGATGGTGACCGGAATGCAACAAGGTGGCCAGCTGACCACCACCACGGATGTTGAAAACTGGCCTGGCGATCCTGAGGGACTGACAGGACCGGCCTTGATGGATCGTATGAAAGCCCATGCGGAAAAGTTCGAGACTGAGATTATCTTTGATCACATTAACGAAGTGGACTTATCCGCTCGTCCGTTCCGCTTAAAAGGCGATAATGGTGAGTTCAGCTGTGATGCATTGGTTATCTCTACCGGTGCCTCTGCGCAATATCTTGGCCTTCCATCTGAAGAAGCCTTTAAAGGACGCGGTGTCTCAGCYTGCGCCACCTGTGATGGGTTTTTCTATCGCAACCAAAAAGTCGCGGTGATCGGGGGTGGTAACACCGCGGTCGAAGAGGCCTTGTACCTATCAAATATTGCCTCAGAAGTGCATGTTGTTCATCGTCGCGACACCTTCCGTGCCGAGAAAATCCTCGTTGACCGCATGATGGATAAAGTGAAGAACGGTAATATCGTGCTACACACTAATCGCGTGCTCGATGAAGTACTAGGCGATGAAATGGGTGTGACCCAAGCACGCTTGAAAGACACCCAAAGTGATGAAACCGAAACACTGGATGTGATGGGTGTGTTTGTTGCAATTGGCCATAAACCTAATACCGATATTTTTGCGGGTCAATTAGAGATGGAAAATGGCTACATCAAGGTCGAGTCGGGCCTCAATGGCAATGCCACTCAAACCAGCGTTGAAGGTGTGTTTGCTGCCGGTGATGTGATGGATCATGTTTATCGCCAAGCGATAACCTCTGCAGGCACCGGCTGTATGGCCGCATTAGATGCCGAGCGCTATCTCGACGCCTTGGCGAATAATCAGTAAGCCCACGCTCTCATGCAGGCCGCCATTCGGTGGCCTGCCCAGCCTATTTGTAGGCTCTCATAAAACAATAAGACGATATGGATAAATCTAAACAGCGGGCGCTAACCCAATGGCTCAAGTCGCAGAGCACGTTAGCCAAACCCTGGTTAGTTGCGACGATTAATATTGCACTCCTCTCCGGTGTGCTTTTGATTGCCCAAGCAGCACTTCTCGCCCACCTGCTGCACCAATTGATTATTGAACAAACGGATAAATTCACCCTACTCCCCAGTTTTCTGGCGTTAGCTGGCGTCGTATTAGCACGTGCAGCATGCAGCTGGGCCAAAGAGCAAACGGGCTACCGCTGTGGTGAAGTGATTCGCCAACATATTCGTCATTTAATCCTGAATCGCCTCGAGGCGTTGGGGCCGGTGAGCATTCAAGGACGCCCAGCAGGTAGCTGGGCGAGCCTGATTTTAGAGCAAGTAGAAGAGTTACAAGACTTTTTTGCCCGTTATTTGCCGCAAATGGCCATCGCCGTGCTGATCCCCTTGGTGATCTTGGTTGCCGTTTTCCCAATAAATTGGGCGTCGGGCGTGATCTTTTTAGTCACCGCGCCGCTGGTCCCCTTTTTCATGGCCTTAGTTGGCATTAAAGCCGCTGATGCCAACCGGAAAAACTTTAAGGCACTACAACGTTTATCCGGTTACTTCTACGACCGCTTACGTGGACTGCCCACTCTCAAGCTGTTTAATCGCGTTGAAGCGGAGGCCGAGCAGCTTCATCTCGCATCACACACATTTCGCCAACGAACAATGGAAGTGCTGCGCCTGGCCTTTTTATCATCGGCCGTGCTGGAATTTTTCACCGCCATTTCCATTGCCGTTGTCGCCGTCTATTTTGGGTTTAGCTTTATTGGTGAGCTTGATTTTGGTCACTATGGTGCCTCTATTTCGCTGTTTACCGGTTTATTCGTCTTAGTGCTGGCCCCCGAGTTTTATCAGCCATTGCGCGATCTCGGCACCTTTTATCACGCTAAGGCACAAGCAATTGGGGCGGCCGAGTCGATCGTGGAATTTCTCGATGCCCAGCCAGATACCGGCACCCAAGGTGAAGCCACACCTGATTTATCCACCGTCACTATCATCGCGCACGACCTGGAGGTACTCAGTCCCGACGGTCACGTATTGGCAGGGCCAATGTGCTTTTCTATCCAACCCGGTGAACAGGTTGCGCTTGTTGGCGTCAGTGGCGCGGGCAAATCTAGCCTTCTTAACGCTCTGCTTGGTTTTCTGCCCTACCGTGGTAGCCTCACCATTAATGGCTATGAACGCAGTGAACTTGATTTAACGCATTGGCGTCAGTCGATAAGCTGGGTCGGGCAAAACCCACAACTTTTCCATGGCAGTATTCGCGACAATATTGCCCTCGCTAACCCTGAGGCAACGCCTGAGACCATCAACCAAGTGATGACCCAAGCGTACGTGGATGAGTTCGTGATGCGGCTGACCGATGGCTTGGYGCATCCTGTCGGTGACCGAAATGGCGGGTTATCAGTGGGTCAAGCACAGCGTATTGCGGTCGCGCGAGCGCTATTACAAGATGGTGCGCTCTGGGTACTGGATGAGCCAACCGCAAGCCTAGACGCACATAGCGAAAACCGCGTGCTAGAAACCTTGAGTGGGGCAACCCAAGCCAAGACCTGTGTCCAGGTGTCGCACCGTTTAGACTCGCTCGCCCACAGTGACCAAGTCTGGGTGATGATGGACGGAAAGTTAGTACAACAAGGCCCCTATCATACTCTCGCTGAAACCGGCCCGCTGGCTGAGATGCTGGCTTCCGCCGATAGGAGAAATCTCGATGCGTGAACTACTGCCCTATCTCCGCCTCTATAAGCGCCACTGGTTCGGTTTGAGTCTAGGTATGGTGCTGGCGTTTGCTACCTTGTTTGCCGCCATTGGCCTACTCACCCTCTCCGGTTGGTTTATTGCCGCTGCGGCTGTCGCCGGCCTGGCGGGCCTTGCCACCTTTAATTACATGCTGCCCGCCGCCGGTGTGCGTGGCTTTTCCATTGGTCGTACCTTCGGCCGTTGGGCTGAACGTGTGGTCAGCCACAATGCCACCTTCAAACTATTGGCCGATTTACGCGTATCATTTTTTCGTAAACTCGCCCCATTAGTTCCTGGTCAAGGGCTGAATATGCGTGATGGCGACTTACTTAATCGCATGGTCGCCGATGTCGATGCCATGGACCACGTTTATCTACGCCTAGTCAGCCCGATGGTGGTTGGTATCGTGGGCATCCTGGCGGTAAGTTTCTTCCTAGGTTGGTTTGACCCAATGCTTGGCATGGCGCTTGGACTGATCTTGCTCGGGTTACTGATTGGGCTGCCGATCCTTTTTTATCGCTTGGGTAATGATCAAGGCCGTGCACAGTTGGAACAAAATGCAGCCACGCGCATCGCACTGCTTGATTGGTTACAAGGCCACGCCGAGCTGGCTTTATTTGGCGCACGTGATCGCTATCGCGCCCGCATCGATGACAGCGAGCAAGCCATGCTGCACGCACAAGCCAATATGGCGCGCATCACCGGATTAGCCAATGCTGTGCTCGTCGCGGCCACAGGGCTAACACTGGTGGCGATGATTTGGCTGGCGGCAGATGGTGTCGGTGATCATAGGCCTGGCCCCCTGATTGCTATGGTGGCCTTTACGACCATGGCCAGTTTTGAGTTGATGATGCCGATCACTGCCGCCTTCCAATACCTCGGCAAAACGCTTACCGCCGCGAAACGACTGAATGCGATCACGGAGCGCGCGCCCAGTGTCCCCTTCCCCTCACAAGGACATACTGGCCCTGCTGTGGGCGATATTAGCTTTGATAATGTCAGTTACCAGTACCCAGGCGCAGCACAAGACGCGGTTTCAAACATCTCTCTTCGCATCACACCAGGACAAACACTCGCCCTGTTAGGAAGAACGGGATGTGGCAAATCAACCTTATTGAGCTTGCTTACCCGGGCGTGGGATCCCACGCAAGGTCAAATCACCCTTGATGAGGTGCCGCTCACGCAATGGCAAGAAACCGCGCTGCGTGACGCCATGTCTGTGGTGACGCAAAGTGTTGATCTGTTCAACGGCACACTGCGCGACAACCTCACCCTGGCTTGCCCAGAGGCATCAGACGATGCCCTCGCCACTGTCTTGCAGCGCGTTGGCTTGGGTGGACTGTTAGAGGGTCAAGGACTCGATGCGTGGCTGGGCGATGGCGGACGACAGCTTTCAGGCGGCGAGCGCCGCCGCTTGGGGATTGCTCGTGGCCTCTTGCACCCTGCGCCGGTTATGTTACTTGATGAGCCAACCGAAGGCCTAGATGTGCAAACCGAGGCGGAGATCCTATCCTTACTGCAAGACCATTGTCAGGATAAAACCGTGGTGATCATTACCCATCGATTGGTTGGTTTGGCACATATGGACACTGTGTGTTTAATGGATGCTGGCCGCATTATTGAGCAAGGCACACATCAAGACTTGCTGGCACGTAACGGTCGCTATGCGCAACTCATGAGCTGCTTGTAACGAGAGCGTGTGATATGACCCTTTTTTTACCGCCTTTAGCGCAAGATGACTTTCGCTTTCCGCCCGTGAGCGAAGCGCTCTCTCACCCCGATGGCTTGCTCGCCATTGGGGGAGATCTATCACCTGCGCGGCTAATGTCGGCTTATCGCAGTGGTATTTTCCCCTGGTTTGGCGAAGATGATCCTTTATTGTGGTGGTCGCCAAGTGAACGGGCTGTGATTAAGCCCTCTGATTTTCATGCCAGTCGCAGTTTGCGTAAAGCCGCCAAAAAGTCTGCGTATACCATCACGCTCAATCGCGCATTCGAGACGGTGATTGCTACCTGTGCGGCCATTCGTGGGCCTGAGCAGACCTGGATTACCGATGAGATGCAAGTTGCCTACTGCCAGCTTCATCAGCAAGGGGATGCTCACAGTGTCGAGGTGTGGGACGGCGCACAGCTTGTCGGCGGGCTTTACGGTGTCTGCGTGGGCCGCGTATTCTGTGGTGAATCCATGTTTTCCAAAGCCACCAATGCCTCTAAATTTGCACTTTGGCAATTCAGTCAATATTTTGCGCAGCAGGGTGGCCGTTATATTGACTGCCAAATGATGACGCCACATTTAGCCTCTTTGGGTGCCAGACCTTGGACCCGAGACGCGTTTATCACCGCGTTGCAAGCACACCGTGACCAGCCCATTATCCAGAGCAGCCAACCGCAGCAGATCGCAGATTGGAGAGCATAATGAGTGTGGGAATCCAAGTTGGCGTCACGCCTGCAGCATCTTGCCAATACTTGCCTGATCAGGAAGAGCAACTGGCGGTGGTAATGTCGGCGGATTACCACACGCCCGAGAAATATGCCGCGCTATTAGCTGCTGGCTTTCGTCGTAGTGGCAACCTTATTTACCGGCCGCACTGCCCACAATGTCAGGCTTGCCAAGCGATTCGGATTGATGTGAACCAATATCAACCCTCAAAAAGCCAAAAGCGTCATCGAAGCCAGCTCAATCGTCTAGAGGTTAAAGTGAGCGATCAGCTTGATGCTAACTGGTTTGCGCTCTTTCAACGGTACATCGCCGCTCGCCATGCCGATGGCAATATGTATCCTGCCAAGCGCCAAGCGTTTCTCGACTTTATCGGTAGTGACTGGTTATCCCCGCGCTTTATCCATTTGTATCAACGCGATCATCACCAACTTACGCTGGTTGCCATCGCCGTAACTGATGTCGTCGACGACGGGTTAAGTGCACTTTATACGTTTTTCGAGCCAGAGCACTGCTTCTCACTCGGACGCGTCAGTATTCAAGCACAACTACAACTGGCGAACTCACTCGGATTACCTTGGCTCTATCTGGGCTATCAAATCGATGCCTGCTCAGCAATGCGCTACAAAGCAGACTATTATCCACATCAACGCTTTATCAACCAGCAGTGGCGGGCGTTTACCTGGCCGGTTATTCCACAATAGTGGCTATTTTTTCTAGCAAGGAGCGCCCCAACAGGGTAAAATTCGCACCCGAACTTTACAGACTTTCAGAATAGAGGCATTATCTGTCGGTCAAAAAATTGGCTACCAGAAGAGGCCTAAGAGGATTCAATGGCAAAAGAAGACGTAATTGAAATGCAAGGCACCGTACTCGATACGTTGCCTAATACTATGTTCCGTGTAGAACTAGAAAACGGTCACGTGGTGACTGCCCACATTTCAGGCAAGATGCGTAAGCACTACATCCGCATCCTGACCGGCGACAAAGTCACGGTTGAAATGACCCCTTACGATTTGTCCAAAGGTCGCATCGTTTTCCGTTCGCGTTAATCCTCCGAACGCGATCAAAAAACCCGGCAGCGATGCCGGGTTTTGCTTTTTCTCGAACCGATTAAGCCGGCTCCATTTGATCACTGAATTGGAAGTCCAATCGGTTATCTTTCAATACCACACGAACTGTCCCCCCGTTAACCAGACAGCCAAACAGCAGCTCGTTAGCCAGTGGCTTTTTCAAGTTATCTTGGATAACACGTCCCATCGGCCGTGCGCCCATAGCCTTGTCATAGCCCTCTTCCGCTAGCCAGCGCTTAGCCTCTGACGTCACCTCAAGCGACACCCCTTTGGCGTCCAGTTGGGCTTGTAGCTCAACAATGAACTTATCCACCACTTGCAAGATAACCTGTTCATCCAAGTGGTTAAACCAAATGATGTTGTCCAAGCGGTTACGGAACTCTGGCGAAAACACCTTCTTAATTTCCGACATCGCATCATGACTGTGATCTTGCTGAATCAAGCCAATAGACTTACGCACCGTCTCGGCGACGCCGGCGTTAGTGGTCATCACCAAGATGACATTGCGGAAATCGGCTTTGCGCCCGTTATTGTCAGTCAGGGTGCCATTGTCCATTACTTGCAAGAGCAAGTTAAACACGTCTGGATGCGCTTTCTCGATTTCATCAAGCAGCACCACACTGTATGGGTGCTTGATCACCGCATCAGTCAGCAACCCACCCTGATCGTACCCCACATAGCCTGGGGGCGCGCCAATCAAGCGGCTCACTGTGTGACGCTCCATGTACTCCGACATATCAAAGCGCTGCAGCTCAATACCCATGGCGCGGGCCAATTGTACCGTGACCTCGGTTTTACCAACCCCGGTAGGTCCGGCAAACAAGAACGAGCCGACCGGTTTGTTATCATCGCCCAAGCCTGCGCGGCTCAGCTTGATCGCTTCAGACAGCGCCGTGATGGCAGTATCTTGACCAAACACCAGCATTTTGAGCTTGTCATCCAGTGATTGCAGCACGTCTTTATCGGACGACGAAATCGACTTCTCAGGAATACGGGCCATTTTCGCAATCATACTCTCAACGTCAGGGACATTGACCGTCTTCTTGCGTTTGCTGGCTGGCGCCATACGACACCGCGCCCCCGCCTCATCAATCACATCGATCGCTTTATCTGGCAAATGACGCTCATTAATGTATTTTGCCGACAGCTCGACCGCGGCACGAATCGCCTTGTTGGTGTAACGCACTTCGTGATGAGCCTCATATTTCGGCTTCAGACCCATCAAAATCTTGGTGGTGTCATCAATAGAGGGCTCAATCACATCGATTTTCTGAAAACGGCGCGCCAGTGCCCGCTCTTTTTCGAAGATAGAACCATACTCTTGGTAGGTCGTCGAGCCAATACAGCGTAACTTTCCGCTACTCAATAGCGGCTTAATCAAGTTTGCGGCATCGACCTGGCCACCACTCGCCGCACCAGCGCCAATGATGGTGTGGATCTCATCGATAAAGAGTACCGCGTGATCCTCTTTTTCGAGTTGCTTTAAGATCGATTTAAAGCGCTTTTCAAAGTCGCCACGGTATTTGGTGCCCGCGAGCAAAGAGCCAATATCGAGCGAATAAATCACGCAATCTTTGATCACATCTGGCACTTGCCCTTCAACAATGCGCCACGCGAGCCCTTCCGCAATC
The DNA here is from genome assembly GCF_001995685.1 of Salinivibrio sp. IB282. NCBI lineage: Bacteria > Pseudomonadati > Pseudomonadota > Gammaproteobacteria > Vibrionales > Vibrionaceae > Salinivibrio > Salinivibrio sp. IB282. The sequence continues at coordinate 32,565 of NZ_MUET01000011.1, forward strand.
GCTGTTTTACCGACCCCAGCTTCGCCAACCAACAGGGGGTTATTCTTGCGACGGCGACACAATACCTGGATGGTGCGTTCAAGCTCTTTATCACGACCGATGAGTGGATCAATGCCGCCAACACGTGCAAGCTGATTAAGGTTGGTTGCGAAGTTCTCCAAACGATCTTCACCCGGCTCCGCACCGGCCTCATCAGCCCCCATGTCACTACTGGGTAGATCGTCGCCTTCATCTTTCGTGGTGCCATGAGAGATATAGTTGACCACGTCAAGGCGACTCACGTCGTTCTTTTTAAGCAGATAAGCGGCGTGGGATTCTTGTTCGCTAAAGATCGCCACCAACACGTTCGCCCCGCTTACTTCGCTACGACCGGATGACTGCACATGAAAAACAGCTCGTTGGAGTACGCGCTGGAAACTCAGCGTTGGCTGCGTCTCTCGCGACTCATCGTCCGCAGGGATTAGCGGTGTGGTTTGCTCAATAAACGCATCAAGTTCTTTGCGCAGCGCCTCCAAATCTGCACGGCACGCGACCAGCGCATCGTGCGCGGCCGCATTATCGATCAACGCGAGAAGCAGGTGCTCCACCGTCATGAATTCGTGGCGTTTTTCACGCGCTCGCGCAAACGCGCCATTCAAACTGGCTTCAAGTTCTTTGTTAAGCATAAAGGCACCTCCCTCAAAAACCGCGCTAAAGCGTGATGGAGTCGGCTAAGCTTTCTCCATCGTGCACAGTAGCGGATGGCCATGCTCTTTGGCATACATCATTACCTGTGCCACTTTCGTTTCAGCAACCTCGGCGGTAAATACGCCACAGACCGCTTTTCCTTCATAGTGCACCGTCAGCATGACTTGCGTCGCTTTGTCCACATCCATGGCAAAAAACGTCTGGAGCACATCGATCACAAACTCCATCGGAGTGTAGTCATCATTATTTAGCACCACCTTGTACATTGATGGCGGTTGCAACTTTGTTTTTTCTGACGATTCGGCCTCTGCGTCAGGCAAACCCCACTGGTTCCAATTACTCATAACTCATTCAATGCATTGTTAGGGTGTCTCGGTAAGTGATGTGGCGGGGCACTACTGCCATCCACGTTTCCCGTCCACCTATACTTAAAGTTAAGCCACAGATTGTATTCCAGCAACCTTTTCATTGCGAACATCGTTTGCCTGAGCAATTGTTAATCACCGTATTACACACTAGTCTCTCGCGCAGAATTTCGTTCACTGAGTACGACAAAAACCTACCATTCGTGCCTGCACTAGAATGCATAAAAATTAAGGCATGCCGACTAACGACAAGCCGGTTAGCGGATCGCATCAAGCGTGATAGGTGAGCATAGACACACATCTCTCTCGACTCGAGAATATTCACTTCATTTTCATTTTTAAGCAGGCAGACTGCGTGAATCATGCCAATAGCGCTCACACTAATCCATACACTTAAGGAGGAAAAGAGCCAGTTATTAGAATAAAAAGTAATAGTTACGGCCTGTTATAGCATATCTATCACTGCAATCACACTTTTTTAATAGCGAAAACATCTGGAGAAAACCCTAAAAAACTATGCAACTAAGATGTCTGTTTCTGAATGAATAATTGCCACTTCCTCACACTTTTTCGATTTGATATTACATTACTGTTATAAGTTATACCCCACACTTGACTGCCTAAAAGTATCTACTAAAGTGGAACATGTGGTCGATAAACTCGCCATATCACTTCTGTTCATTGGCAAGGGTGAGGGTGCGACAGTACCGCGCTGGTCAAATTGACGAGGTGAAATGAACGCGTTTATCACAGGTATGCAAAGTTTGATGCAAGAAGGATGTGTCGCATGGAAACTGGTACAGTAAAATGGTTTAACAATGCAAAAGGATTTGGCTTTATTTGTCCGGTAGAAGGGGAAGGCGATGTGTTTGCCCACTACTCTACCATCCAGATGGACGGATATAAGACATTAAAGGCGGGACAAACCGTCAACTATGAGGTTCAGGAAGGACCCAAAGGCTACCATGCCAGTGAAATTGTGCCAGTCGATCAAGAAGCGGCGAAATAGCGCTGAATCCGGTCGGCCAAATAGAAAAGGCGAGCTTACGGCTCGCCTTTGTTGTTCTTTACCGCACTCAATCCTGTCTAGAGTAAGCCGAGCATCTGTTTGTAATGTCGGCGACACACAGAGACATACCGTTCATTGCCTCCAATCACCACCTGATCACCATCGGCAATGGCATTGCCTTCGCTATCTTGGCGAATGACTCGGCTCGCTTTACGCCCACAATGACACACGGTTTTCAGTTCAACGAGCTTATCGGCCCACGCCAGCAAGTATTGTGACCCTTCAAACAGCTCACCACGAAAATCTGTTCTTAACCCGTAGCACAATACGGGGATCCGCAGCTTATCCACCACATCAGTCAGCTCGAGCACTTGCTGTTTGGTTAAAAATTGGCTCTCATCAATCAATAAACAGTCAACTTTCTCTTGCGCCAAGATGGTCGCGACGTGTTCGAACAGCGACGTTTGATTGTCATACAGGTGGGCATCAGCTTCTAAGCCAATTCGCGAACTGATTTTTCCAACCCCATAGCGGTTATCAATCGCGGCGGTAAAAAGTAGAGGCTGCATACCGCGCTCTTGGTAGTTAAAGGCCGATTGTAACAAGGTGGTCGACTTACCCGCGTTCATTGCCGAATAATAAAAGTATAACTGAGCCATAACTGTCTCTACACCTAATGCCCATTGTGGGCGAGCTGGATTAAATAAACAGGCATGCTACCGCACTAGCAGAAAAAGAAAAGCCCCGCCAAGGCGAGGCTAGATAATTAACCGACCAATTTACACGGGCGCTTTTTAAGCCACATTAACCCAGCACATAGTGCAACGAACGCAAACACGGTCGTCACCAATGACCAGAGAAGTGACGCGGTAAAGCCTAACACCACGAAGCCGACGGTTGAGACAATCGCCCCACCAATGGCATAAGGGAGCTGAGTCGCGACGTGGTCAATATGTCCACATCGTGCCCCTGTTGAAGACAAGATAGTGGTATCAGAAATCGGTGAGCAATGATCGCCAAATACCGCCCCTGCCAATACTGCTGAGAGCATAGGTAGCATCAGTGCAATGTCTGTCGCCGCGGCAAGATCGCCCGCGATAGGAAGCATAATACCGAACGTTCCCCACGACGTCCCTGTGGCAAAGGCCATCACTGCCGCCAACAAGAAGAGCACTACAGGCAAGAGTTGCGCCGGTAAGTTCCCCTCCACTAAGGACGACAAATATTGACCTGTTTGTAGGTCGCCAATAATATGACCAATCGACCAAGCAAATAACAGAATGAGGATAGCGCCAAACATAGACTTTGCGCCCACCCAAAGGGTTTTCGCAATATCTGATACCGCTATACCTTGTTTCGCTGTCATCACCAAGGATACGGCTAAACCCGCGAGTCCACCCCATAGCAATGACATCCCGACATCGGTATTTTCAAACGCCCCGAGCAGAGAAAAGGATTGATCCTCGGCTGCCAATGCCAACCCGCCGGTATATAACATTGCACCCACCGTCGCCACGACGAGTACAATAATGGGGGCGACCAAATCAGCCACGCTGCCTTTATCACTTTCCTCAATCCCTAGGTCGTCGCAAATATCAGCGCAGTTTTCACTTTCATCGCCCAGTCGACTGCCTTTTTTCGCCTGATATTCAAACTGACGCATCGGGCCAATATCCAGTTGAAACCAAACCACCGCAAACACTAGCAGCAAGGCAAAAATGGCGTAAAAGTTCATTGGGATCATGGTGACAAATGCCCCTAGCGCCGTGTAATCCGTGACGCCATGTGCCACCAAAATAGAGCCAATCACGGTAATGATATAAGCCCCCCAGCTTGATGCCGGCGTGATCACACACATAGGGGCGGCCGTGGAATCAAGAATGTAAGCCAGTTTCGCTCGCGAGACGTGAAACCTATCTGTGACGGGGCGAGAGACGGCCCCCACCGCTAAGCTGTTGAAATAATCATCAACAAAGATAAATACGCCGAGAAACGCCGCGAGCAGTTTCGCCCCACGTTTACTCTTGATCCGGCTTTGCGCCCAATTGGCAAACGCGCGGGTACCTCCAGAAAGAGACAGAAGCGCGGTGATCATCCCGAGTAAAATAAGAAACGCGAGAATACTTAAGTTCCAACTATTTAAGCCTCCATCAGCGATAAATAGCCCAGTAATCACCTCAAGCAGGTACTGTCCGGAAGAGAGGATAGAAAAATCGGTCAGTAATACCGTACCCAGTACGATTCCCATACCCAAGGACAATAAAACCCGTCGTGTAGCAATCGCGAGGCCCAGAGCCAATAAAGGGGGAAGCAGTGATAAAGCGGATGAAGAAAAATCTGTTAAGTTCATGATCTCAGTGTCAACCAGGTGGTTGGAGATCTACTGCAGAAATGAAGACGGTAAGGCGTGGTATCRCACGGCAAACAGCTTGCCTCCTACATACAGTAGCGCTCCATAGTGTATTTCCAAGTACTATGGCAGTGCTGCCCCTATTCGGTAACAGCCCCAGCTCAATCGGTGTGATGACCTGATTGGCTTCGGCGTTGCTTCCTTTTATGCACTCTCATCGGAATCACCCTCTTGTGCACGACTGATAAACAACGCACCTCTACGTTAAGCGTGGTGCATTCTACACAACGTGCTTACCATCGCAACTCTTTATGGTTGAAAAAGCATCGACTAAACCCCAGCTTACGCGATGCCAATAAAATACGTCTCATCTTCTATTTTTTTAGACATTCGCTTCAAAAAGACAATAGAATTAAAGTCAAATTTGCAGTTAACTTGCAATTAATGCGCAATATGACGTATTAATATAGGCCATATTGTATATTTCAATTATACTGCTATCATTCTTTCAATTAACATATAAATCAAATAGGAACCAATAATGTCTGATGCAATGAAAGCCTTACTCAATTTGCGTAGCTTGCGCGCACTTGCCAAAGAAATGTCAACCGAACAACTTAATGAAGCATTAGAAAAACTTCAAACGGTTGTCGAAGAGCGTAAAGAGCTTGACCGTCAAGCCGAGGCAAAAGAAAAAGAACGTTTAGAGAAGTTAGAAAAATACCGTGCTATGTTAGAAGCCGACGGTATTGGCCCAGAAGAAATCGTGGCATTGTTAGGTGGTGCTTCGAAGAGTAAAGCATCGGGTAAACGCGCAACACGTCCAGCAAAATATCAATATACGGGCGAAGATGGCTCACAAAAAACCTGGACGGGCCAAGGCCGCATGCCTAAAGTGATTCGCGAAGCGATTGAAAGCGGCGCGGCCAAGCAAGAAGACTTCCTCATCCCAGGTCAGGAAGCCTAAGTCCATATTCCCGCATAAAAAAAGAGGCGCTCAGCCTCTTTTTTTTATCCCTTAACCAAATTTAATTCTGTCCGCCAAATGGCTCACCGCTAACGCAAAGTAGTGCGAGCGATTCCATTTCAATAAGCTCTGGTAGTTATTATAAACAAGATAAGCCCTGCCTTTACCATCATCAGGCTGAATCAACCAAGCGTTGATATCGACGGCCGGTAACGCCTGACCATTCATTCGCCGTACCCCACGCGTCTGCCACTCACTCAATGAGTGTGCTTTCTCACTGTTGGTGCCAAGCAAAGTACGATCGATGCCTTCAGGGATCTGTACCTGCCGTCCCCACGTGTAGGTATCATCCCATCCCGCTTTTTTTAAGTAATTTGCAGCAGACGCAAAGACATCAGCTTCCGTTTGCCAAATATCTTTTTTGCCATCTTGGTTTCCATCGACCGCATAGTTAATAAACGAACTCGGCATGAACTGGCATTGACCCATCGCCCCAGCCCAAGAGCCTTTCATCGCTTCAGGCGCAATGTGCCCTTGCTCTAATATCGTCAGTGCGGCCATGGTCTCTTTGCGAAAAAAAGCCTCACGACGGCCATCAAAGGCTAATGTTGATAAGGCTTCAATGACATTATAACTACCCTGAAGTTTGCCAAAATTACTTTCTACACCCCATAAAGCCACAATAAAACGCGGCTGAACCTGGTACTGCTCACCAATGGCTTTCAAAGTGTCGTAATGTTCACGATACAGTTGTTTCGCTTGAGCGACTTTCCAATCAGGCACAGCACGCGGAATATACTCATCCAGCGTGAGACGTCGCTCAGGTTGATTTCGATCGGAGCTGACTGCACGCTCATGGTATTTAACGTCCTTAAAGGCACGCTCAAGTAACGCATCACTGATGCCCGCCTCACGTGCTTCGGCTTTTAAGGTGGTCACATACTGCTCGAATCCGGGCTTGGCCATCACAGGGCTCACCAAGAGTGCCGCCGCGATAGAGGCTGAAATCATACCTTTGCGCATAGTCATCCTTTTTACAGTTTTTCGTTTTTATTACGAATGGCCTGCAATGCCGCGTCAGGTGGCGGAGGCAATTGCACAAAAAAGCCATCACTTTGCAGGCTTTGTTTAACCTTATTGATGTCAACTGCTGCCAGTTTATCGCGCTTGTCTAAGTTGATCATCATGGCAAATTCGGGCTGCCCAAAGCTATTCATGAGTGCCTCGGGCACATCATCAAATTTATCTTTCTCTGCAAGATAAAGATAGGTGCCTTCTTTCTTTTTACTACGATAAATTGCGCAATACATCTCAAAAGTCCTCATGAGCGTGCCATATTACAGGCGATAGATTGTCATCTTGGGGTAAAGGTTTGTTAAGCTTTGCAGCAAAGTGTGTCAAAACACGTTTCTGCTGCCATTTCTCATTCAAATGTTAAAAAAACACCATTAAAGGGAGAAATGCCGCATCAACGGCAAACCCTGCTTGCCGCATTGGCGCTGTGAATATACCATGCTATCCAACGTCTGATAATGCGCGTCTGACTCGTGTTTAAATGACAAAACCGGGATCGAATAACATGCTCAAACAACCGGAGTTGAAAGGCTCAACCTTTACCCTTTCCGTCCTCCACCTCGTTGACGATAATTTTGCTGCCGCTGCCAATGTTTTGACAGAGAAAGTCACCCAAGCACCGGCCTTTTTTCAAGGCGCTCCTGTTGTCGCTGACATTAGCCGTCTATCACAATGCCCTGATATCGGTGCCTTAAAGCAGTGCTTACAAGCCACAGGCATGATTCTCGTTGGGCTGACCGGCGTCACCCACAATGATACACGTGAGCTTGCGCTGGATGCGCAATTAGCCGTGCTCAAGTCGAGCAAGCAATCCCGAGTTGCCGATCCGATTCAGCCGCCTGCAAAAGTGGTCACCGCCCCTGTGCGTTCAGGTCAGCAAATCTATGCAAAAAACGCCGACTTGGTGATCCTCAATCATGTGAGTGCCGGCGCGGAAGTGATTGCCGATGGCAGTATTCATATCTATGGCGTTTTGCGTGGCCGAGCCATTGCCGGTGCAAGTGGACAAAAACAAGCGCGTATTTATTGTCAGAACCTTCAGTCAGAATTATTGTCGGTAGCAGGAAGCTATTGGCTCAGTGATAAAATTCCATCAGAACATATAGAGCGGCCTTCTATGGTCTCGCTTAATCAAGAAAGCTTACACATTGACCCCCTCACGCTATAAGAGAATAAGGAAGAGGAATGGCACGAATCATTGTAATTACCTCCGGTAAAGGCGGTGTTGGTAAAACAACATCGAGTGCGGCATTGGCGACCGGGTTGGCCATGACAGGCAAAAAAACGGCCGTGGTTGATTTTGATATTGGCCTACGTAACCTCGATTTGGTGATGGGCTGTGAGCGCCGCGTGGTCTACGATTTTGTTAACGTCATTAACGGCGAAGCCAATCTGCATCAAGCACTCATTAAAGACAAACGCGTAGAAAATTTGTTTATTCTGCCAGCCTCTCAGACGCGCGACAAAGATGCGTTAACGAAAGAAGGTGTCGAGCGCGTTTTAAAAGACATGGATGAACTTGGCTTTGAATACATTATTTGTGATTCACCCGCAGGCATTGAAGCCGGCGCATTAATGGCGCTGTATTTTGCTGACGAAGCGATTGTGACCACAAATCCAGAAGTGTCATCCGTGCGCGACTCTGATCGTATTCTTGGTATTCTCGATTCTAAGTCACGCCGCGCAGAAAACGGCGAGGATCCGGTAAAACATCACTTATTACTCACTCGCTATAACCCCGCGCGTGTGACCAACGGTGAAATGCTCAGTGTTGAGGATGTAGAAGATATCCTGCGTATTCCACTGTTAGGGGTCATCCCTGAAAGTCAGTCTGTATTGCACGCTTCTAACAAAGGTGAGCCAGTGGTACTGGATCAAGAGTCTGATGCCGGCCAAGCCTATGAAGATGCTATTGCGCGCCTGCTGGGTGAAGAGCGCCCCTTCCGCTTTATTGAGGAAGAGCGCAAAGGTTTCCTAAAACGCTTATTCGGAGGCTAATGTGGCACTGCTTGAATTCTTCCGCCCATCAAAGAAAAAGTCGGCCAATATTGCCAAAGAGCGTTTACAAATCATTGTTGCCGAGCGTCGCAGTGCGGATAGCCCTGCGCCGACTTATTTGCCCCAGCTCAAGCAAGATATTCTAGATGTGATCCGAAAATACGTGGATATCGCACCGGACCAGGTGTCTGTCAGCCTCGAACAAGGCGATGATGATCTGTCCGTCTTGGAGCTGAACGTCACCTTGCCCGAAGAGGGAAAAGAGAGCTAGCTCTCAATCACAACGGGCGAATACAGAAAGCGGTGGTTCAAGGCCACCGCTTTTGTTTATGCGCGAGATGATGACGATGCCCCTGGGGCGTTAGGGATCATCGTCAGCAATGTTTCTCCCACTAATCGCAAGCGCCACCCCGAGGCTAAGTCAGGGCGTTTATCTTCTTGACACTCCTCTCGCCATACCCAAGTAATCAATTGATTAAGCTGCTTTTTGGAGCCAATAAACTCTGGCGCTAAGCCTGATCTATCGGCCTCGGCTTGCACCTGCTCCTTCATCGCTTTAATCACCGACTTATACCCGGGTTCATCAACTAAACGTGTGATGGCCGGCGGGCATTTGGCTAACGGGATTTTATCCGCTTGGGTGGCCAACTTTATCAAGGTTTGCGCATGATAGCGTACTTCAAATTTGTCGAACCCATGCTCGTTCATTTGCTCAACGGTACGAATACCATAACGCGCCATTTTCCAGAGGTTTTGCTCTTTAACGATAAAGTTAAGAGCCATATTCCGGCGACGCGCTTCCTTTGCTCGCCACTTGGCAAGGGTTTGCAATACCGCTAACTGTTGAGGCTTAAGCTGCCACGCATACTTAACATCGAGATAAGCCGCTTCATCCGGCTTTACCCACTGCTTTTTACGGCACAACAGACCACACTCTTCTACCATGGCGTCATGCCACTGCGTATCGGATAGGGCTTGCGTCAGCGCTTGATAAAGCGGCAGCAAGTAATAGACATCAGCGGCCGCATACTGTTGTTGCTTTTCGGTTAAGGGACGCGCACACCAATCAGTGCGCGATTCTCCTTTATCTAAGCTCACGCCGACATAACGCTCCACTAAGCTTGCGAAGCCCTCGGAGACGCCATGACCTAAAAAAGCGGCGACGATTTGGGTGTCTATCATGGGAGTTGGCAATACGCCCGCGTAGTGCTGAAAAACCTCTAAGTCTTCGCTACTCGCATGTAACACCTTGGTGACCTGGGTGTCAGTCAACAGCGCCCATAACGGGGAAAGATCATCAATGGCTAGCGGGTCAACCAACACCAGTTGCTCGCCGTCATAAATCTGAACCAGCCCCAGTTGTGCATAAAAGGTACGCGTACGGACAAACTCGGTATCAAGCATCACAACGGCTTGGTCACGGAAGTGTGCGCAGATATCGACCAGCTGTTGATCGGTGGTGATTTGTTGATAGTTCACAAAAAAGCCCATAAAGAAAATGCCGGCGAGGCCGGCATTTCGTGATTCGTTATCGACAGTTTACCCTTTTCTGGATCGGTTCGCATTAAGCTGACGCTTTTTGCTCGGTGGCTTGTGGTTCATCGCGTAGCTCTCGACGCAGAATTTTACCCACATTGGTTTTAGGCAGTTCATCTCTAAATTCCACCACCCGTGGCACCTTGTATCCAGTGAGGTGTTTGCGACAGTGCGCCACAAGATCATCTCGCGTAAGCGACGGATCTTTTTTGACCACACAAATTTTAACCACTTCCCCAGAATTCTCATCTGGCTGGCCAATGGCGGCAACTTCTAGCACCTTGTCATGCAGCGCAACGACATCTTCCACTTCATTGGGATACACATTAAAACCAGAGACAAGGATCATGTCCTTTTTGCGATCGACAATATGCAAGAAACCATCATCATCGAACTGCACCACATCACCAGTGGCTAACCAACCTTGTTCGTCGATACTTTCTCGTGTCGCCTCTGGACGATTCCAATACCCTTGCATCACTTGCGGGCCACGCACTAACAACTCACCCGGCTGGTTGTCCGCCACATCGTCACCCTGATCATCGACGATGCGCACCTCGGTCGATGGCACGGGCAATCCAATGGAGCCGTTGTAGTCACGTAAATCATAAGGATAGGCCGCTACCAGTGGCGAACATTCCGTTAACCCGTATCCTTCAAGCAGATGCTTGCCAGTCAGCTTTTTCCAATTTTCCGCGACCGCCCTTTGCACGGCCATGCCGCCACCGACGGTCAAGCGCAAGTTAGAAAAGTCCAACTCATGGAAGTCTTCGTTATGGAGCAGCGCATTAAACAGCGTGTTCACACCTGTGATGGCTGTAAACGGGTACTTTTGTAGCTCTTTGACAAAACCTGGAATATCGCGTGGATTGGTGATCAGTAGATTTTGCCCACCCATTTCAATAAACAATAGGCAATTCACCGTGAGCGCGAAGACGTGATAAAGCGGCAATGCGGTGACCACCAACTCCTCACCTGCATTAAGTACCGGCTGATACGTCCCTTTAGCTTGATAAACGTTAGCTAACATATTTCTATGCGTGAGCACGGCGCCTTTCGCCAACCCCGTGGTGCCACCGGTATATTGTAAAAACGCAATGTCTTCGCCTTTCAAAAAAGGCTTCACATATTGCATACGTCGGCCTCGGCGCAGCGCTTGGCGCATGGAGGTGGCATGCGGCAAATGATACTTAGGCACCATTTTTTTGACGTATTTGACCACGAAGTTAACCAGGGTCCCTTTGGCACGTGGCAACTGTTCGCCCAAACTGGTCAGTACCACGTGTTTAACCGGCGTATTGTCGACCACTTTCTCTAGCGTGTGAGCAAAGTTACTCACAATCACAATCGCTTTTGCTCCGGCATCCGTTAATTGGTGCTCAAGCTCACGAGGGGTGTATAACGGGTTCACGTTCACGGCCACACAACCGGCTCGTAAAATACCAAACAAGGCAATCGGATATTGCAGCAAGTTCGGCATCATAATGGCAACGCGATCGCCTTTTTTCAGTTTCAGCTCGTTTTGTAGATAGGCAGCAAACGCACGGCTGCGCTCTTCCAGTTTACGAAATGTCATGACCTGCCCCATATTCATGAAGGCAGTTTGATCCGCGTACTGCTGGACAGAATGTTCAAACATCTCGACCAGAGAGCGATGGGCATCTGGATCTATTTCCGCCGGCACGTCCGACGGGTAACGATTAAGCCATACCTTTTCCACTGGCTTTCTCCTATGTGTTAACTTGCAGGCTATTTTGCCTGCTTCGATCGACGCGAGGCATAATTCAAACAGGTGTTTAACCTACCCACCATAGCGTTAACATTATTTTTACACGAGCATTTTAAGTGCGCGTTTGAATTTTGGTCACAAAATCCGTTATTAACGACACAGTTTGTTGCGGTTGCTGAAGGTGACAATGGTGTGTCCCGGGGATCTCAATGAGTGTCAATTGCTTAAACCACGTGGCTCGTTGCGCGGCATCGGCAGAGCGAAGCGCAGGATACCCATCTGTCGCGCGAATCGCCAGCACAGGGCATTCAATCGCTCGAATAATCGACTCTCCATGGCCGGGCGCCATGCGATACAGAGGCTCACCACCAAGTTTGGGATCATGACGCCAACGCACACCATGGCTGCATGTCTCAATCCCGCGAGCAACCAGTGGCATCAATAACTGACCGGCGACTTTATTAATGGATGCGCGCAATTGTAGCGCCTTCATCGCAGAATCAAAGAGACGTGGTGTTTTTTGCACTGAATTTAAGCGCTGATTAAGACTTTTCGCCATGCGTTCGGTGATTTTATGTTCAGGCTCAACAATAGGCCCCAATGCTTCTATCGAGATAACCCCCGCGATCGATGCTGGAAAGCTAACTGCATAACAGCTGGCCACTAGGCCTCCCAATGAATGCCCCACCAATATGACGGGCCCTGTTTTCTCCGATTGCGAATTCTCCGATTGCGAACAAGGTGTCTGGTGAAGGATTTGATGCAAACTGTCGAGATAATCGAAAAACGGATAATGATAATCTCCGGCTTTATGCTCAGACAAACCATGCCCAGGCCAATCAAACATCAGTAACCCGTAGTCTTGGGGCAGCATGGGGATCAGCGAATGAAAACTCGCCAGGTTGTCTTGCCAACCATGTAAAAAAACCAATGTTGGCGCTAAGCCGGTCGCCGGGCGTATTGCCGCTGCCACTGTCACATCATTAAGTCGCATCGAGGTCGGCGTTAAGCCAGACGATAACCCGAGTGCTGCCGGATCAGACGCCAATAATGCCTCGAATGTCTCCGTCAATGGCGGTGTCATCATCACGATCCCATTTGAGGGCTAATAAGGTAAACTAATCACGCTTTGCACCCGTCCCGTGCCAACGCCAATGCGCACTCGGGAGCAGTACAAGCCGTAGCAATAAGGTCTGTCATCATCAACCACATGCTGTTCAATATCCCAGAGCTGATGTCCTTTTACCCTAAGCACGGGGTAATCATAGGAGTAATCCCCCACTTTTCCCGCCTGACGGCCCTGAAAGTCGCCCAACACCGTTATTGGCCGGCCTTTGGCATAATCAGCCGGTTCAATAAAGCCAGTAAAAATCGCTTTGAAGCGCCCCAGTGAAGAGGCATCGATATCAGGCCGACCCGCTGTCGACGTGGGCAAGGCCACGATTTCAACCACGGAGTCCTGCTCACGATTATTCACCCCGACAATCAAGCCCCCAAGGCGTACCTCTTCTCCTTGATTTGCTTGGGTCATTTTCGCGACCACCGGGTATTCGGTCACGGGCTGGTCCATCCGGCCTTTTAATGACTCAGGCAAACTGGTACAGCCACTCAGTAATAACACGCCGCATAAGGCAAACAGGTAAGATTTCATATTAGGCTCCTTTCACGCCACATCATACATAGATATCGACGCCCACTAAGTTGATCAGTTCCTCTCGCTTGGCTTGATTTAACACCGCGAAGTAGGAAGCCATCGCTTGACGGCCGCGACCGTCCGGCAAATCATATTGGACGTACTCTTGCTTCGCCTGTTCGGCTTGCGCAATCGCGGCGGGATCGACACGTTGGCGCACCGCCTTAGCCACCTGTGTCGTCTTGGGCGTTTGCTTGCGCGTGGTTTGCGGCTTTTTGCCTGTGCGCTGGGGGTGGTTAGGCCGGTTTGTCTGTGGGGAGGATACACCGTTAATCGATACCATATTCACGTCCTATGCTGCCGGCCTCATGGGGGTTATTCGCGCCCGGGTAACTTTTTCCAAGTGACTTTGTCCCGCAGATATGTGGGGCTAGCAAGTTCCGCTGCGACCATGTCTCCCGCATGATACGCATGCTTAGCAATCTCCAGCATATCTTGTGCTTGGGGGTATAACACCTCTGCCGACGCCGTCTGCAATGCCAAGCGAGCGGCTAGGTCAGGATAGGCTGCCCACCCGGTTCCTGCCAATGTCCACACTCCCTCAGTACAGTCAGGGGTGAGTGCTTCCGGGGCGACGACCCTCTCTTCACCGACACACTGCCATGCGCCAGTGTCAGTCCGCCGATATTGGCCGACATAGAGTTCACTCATACGCGCATCAATCGCCGTCAGTACTTGGGTCGCGTTGTGTAGCCGATAGCTTTGTGCTGCCATCGCTGCCAATGTTGAGACACCAATCATGGGTACATCCGCCCCAAACGCTAAACCTTGTGCAATACCAATGCCAATACGCACACCGGTGAAGCTTCCTGGCCCGCGGCCAAACGCCAGCGCATCTAACTGCGCCAGTTCAACCCCCGCTTCTGCCAATACTTCATCAACCATGGGGAGGATCTTGTTGGTATGCTCACGCGGTGCAATTTCGCTGCGCGTGATAATCTGGTCATCACAGCACAGTGCGACAGAGCAGTTTTCGGTCGCCGTATCTACGGCCAATATTCGTAGCGTCATTTAACCCTCTATCGGTTGATCGAATGAATACGAGTTCATTATGTTGCTGTTGGTGTCACTGCCCGACAAAAAATCGTCGATGTGGTGTAAGTCCCGCGTGCGAGGGATCGCCGGCAAACTGCGCAAAAAGGTTGCGCCGTATGCGCGGGTCACCAATCGGTTGTCACAAATAACCAGTGCACCAAAATCTTGTTGATCCCGAATAAGACGCCCCACCCCTTGTTTTAGGGTGATCACCGCTTCGGGGATCTGTACCTGAGCAAAGGGATCGCCCCCTTGCAATTTACAATCTTCTATTCGTGCTTTTAATAAAGGATCATCGGGGGAGGCAAATGGGAGTTTATCGATGATCACACAACTAAGCGCTTGCCCACGCACATCAATGCCCTCCCAAAAGGCGCCCGTCGCCACCAGCAAGGCATTGCCCAACGACAAATATTCTGCCAATAGGCGCTGCTTGGGCATCTCTCCTTGCATGAGGACGGGCAATGACAGATGCTCACGAAACAGGGCTGATAGCTCTCGTACCATTTGATGCGACGTGCATAGGAAAAAGCAACGCCCTTGGTTACGTTCAATCACCGGTCCCAATAATGCGGCCAGTTTGTTGGCTCGACGAAAACTATTGGTTTCCGGCACGTGTCGGGGCACGCAAAGCCTCGCCTGATTGGGATAATCAAAGGGGCTTTCCAGCGTCATTTGCTGCTTAGCGTCAATCCCTAGGCGGTGGTTAAAGTGCGCGAAGTCGCCTTCAACGGCCAAGGTCGCGGAGGTAAAAATCCAAGCGCCCCCCTGTTCGGCCATTTGCTCACGAAAACGATCCGCCACCGATAAGGGGGTAATATTGAGGCTAAAGTGATGCCGCGTACATTCGTACCAGTAGGAGTACCCGGTGATTGAGGTGTCTTTTAAGCGTGCAAGCCGCGCTTTAAATAAGGTAATCCGATCAAACGCAGCGTCAAGCAATTGACTTCGGCCGAGTGATAGTTTTACCACGTCATGGGCAAGATCGAGCGCGTCAGCCAATCGTACCAACTCTTTCTCTACGCTGGGCGAAGCCTGAAGTTCACGCCAATTACCTCGATATCCGGGCTCGCCCATCACCAAGCGCATATCCATCGCCGCTTGCGAAAGGCGATCAGCGACTTTTTCCAGTTGACGCGTATCCCGTAGCTCAGTGCGATAGGCGATATGAATGTCTTTGGCAACATCTTGCAATTGTCGACTAGATAGCGATTGACCAAAATACTGACTGGCGATATCGGGCAGCTGGTGCGCTTCATCAAACACCATCACGTCTGCTTCTGGGATCAACTCGCCAAACCCCGTTTCTTTGATGGCCACATCAGCCAAAAAGAGGTGATGGTTAACCACCACCACGTCGGCATCCATCGCACGACGCCGCGCTTTAACCACATAACAGTCTTCATAGCTTGGACAGTCTTTACCAAGGCAATTGTCATTGGTAGACGTCACTACAGGGATCAGGGGGCTATCTTCAGCCAGTGCGTCACACTCGCTCAGATCCCCCGACTCGGTATACGACGACCACTCACGAATTTTAACCAGCTGACTCAATTGCCCAGGCTCGCTGTCGGGACGATGGCACTCACTAATTTGTCGCTCGAGTCGCTCTGGACACAGGTAATTAACGCGACCTTTCAATAAGGCGGTCGTCCCTGTGTAGCCCAAGGCTGACTTCATCAGCGGTAAATCACGGTGGTAAAGCTGCTCTTGCAGATTTTTCGAGCCAGTGCTGATGATGGCCTTTTTACCACTTAATAAAACAGGGGCGAGATAGGCATAGGTTTTCCCGGTTCCTGTGCCCGCTTCCACCACGAGCTGGCCTTGGTCACGAATGGCCGTATCAACAGCAATCGCCATATCTGTTTGCGGCTGGCGAGGCACAAAACCATCAATCGCTTTAGCCAGCGCACCGGTGTCTGAGAAAACCTTACGGATCATTGTATAAATACACAGGGGGAAAGCCGCCATTATGCCAAACCCCTCTACGGGATGAAACCACTCCCCTGAGAAACCCGTGACGCATCGTAAAATCACTTTGACCTTGCGGCTGAGACAGGGTACAACCGAGGGTTTAGTCATCAGCAGTACACGACCAACATGGAACGAAAAACACTTCTCACGGACTGTCCTGACGCTCAAGGGCTCATCGCGACCATCACCAACATTTGCTATAAACATCAGCTCAACATTATTCACAACCGAGAGTATGTTGATAATGTCACTGGGCAGTTTTATATGCGCACTGAGCTAGAGGGGATTTTTAACGATCACACCCTGCTTCTCGACCTTGACCATGCGCTACCGCCTGGCAGCCAGCGCCAGCTGATTAGCTCGCGCCGCAAACGCGTCGTCATCATGGTCACCAAAGAATCCCACTGCCTCGGCGACATTTTAATGAAAGCTTATGATGGCTCGCTCGAGATTGATATTGCCGCAGTGGTGGGTAATTACGACAAACTACAACATCTGACTGAGCGTTTTGATATTCCTTTTCACTATGTCAGCCATGAAGGTCTGAGCCGTGAAGAGCACGAGCAAGCGATGCTCAAAGCGATTCAATCCCATCAGCCTGACTACATTATTCTCGCGAAATACATGCGAGTTCTGACGCCTGACTTTGTCGCTCAATATCCGCATCGCATCATCAATATTCATCACAGCTTTTTACCTGCCTTTATCGGGGCCCGTCCCTACCACCAAGCGTTCGAGCGTGGGGTCAAAATCATTGGCGCGACGGCGCATTTTGTCACCAATGACTTGGACGAGGGCCCGATTATTGGCCAAGACGTGATTCATGTTGATCACAGCTTTAGCGCACAAGATATGGCCAAAGCAGGTCGAGATGTAGAAAAGAGCGTACTAAGTCAGGCTATCGAGTCTGTCACCGAGGACCGTGTGTTTGTCCATGGCAATAAAACCGTGATCTTGTAAAACGACAACATTGGTTGAGCCAGTGCTTAAGCACTGGCTTCGCTGGCAATGATTGGCGCGAGTGAATAAGGAGGAAAGGCCAGCACTTCTAGCAACTGATTGATTTTATCTGTAAAAGCTGCTTGATCTCGCATCAGGGATGTCCAATTGCTGGCATCATGCACAGTGACCTCTCAAGGTTTTAAGGTGCTCGTTGTCTTCCAGTCGCGAAAGATATCAAGGATGGTGTTGAATAACTATTGCCAATGCCTGCTGTTTTATGGGTATCATTAGGGATAATCCGCGTCGATTGACGTCATGGTTCGCAACAATACAGCATCCCGCCAACACTGTGTTTGCACGCTTGGTTACGTGGCAGTGCAGTGTTGGCGGATTCTTGTATTAATAAGCTGGAAGCCCACAAAACGGGTCATTCATAATCAGCCCGGCTAGTAGTAAAGGTAAGCAAGTGAATATTCAAAGTCTTCTTAACGAAAAAGTGTCTGCCGCGATGGTTGCGGCGGGTGCGCCTGAGGGCACGCCAGCGGCAGTGCGTCAGTCTGCGAAGCCACAATTTGGTGACTATCAAGCCAATGGTGTGATGGGCGCAGCCAAAAAGCTCGGTACAAATCCCCGTGAATTTGCCCAGAAAGTGTTGGACGCCCTCGATTTAGGTGATGTGGCGAGTAAAACAGAAATCGCTGGTCCTGGCTTTATCAATATCTTTTTGAATGATCAGTGGCTGGCAAAGCAAGCGGATGCCGCCCTGTCGGACGCACGCCTCGGTGTCGACAAACAAGACACACAAAACATTGTGGTGGACTATTCAGCCCCCAACGTGGCAAAAGAAATGCACGTTGGCCACCTTCGCTCCACCATTATTGGTGATGCTGTCGTACGCACACTGGAGTTTTTGGGTCACAACGTCACCCGCGCCAACCACCTAGGTGACTGGGGAACCCAGTTCGGCATGCTCATTGCCAACTTAGAATTACACGAGTCACGCGGTGACGATATTTCCATGGAACTTGGCGATATCGAAAATTTCTACCGTGAATCCAAAGCCCGTTACGATGAAGATGACGCCTTTGCTGCAACAGCGCGCGACTACGTGGTTCGCCTGCAGCGCGGCGATGCCTATTGCAAAGAAAAGTGGGAAAAACTGGTGAAAGTGACGTTGGAGCAAAACCAACGTAACTATGATCGCCTGAATGTCTCATTGAGCAATAAAGACGTGATGGGTGAAAGTCTGTATAACGATATGCTGCCCGGTATTGTTGAAGACTTAAAAGCCAAAGGGATTGCCGTAGAAGACGATGGCGCGCAAGTTGTCTTTCTCGACGAATACAAAAACAAAGACGGCGAACCAATGGGTGTGATCATCCAAAAACGTGATGGTGGCTATTTGTATACCACCACGGATATTGCTTGCGCTAAATATCGCTACGAGCAGTTCAATGCCGACCGTGTGCTCTACTTTATTGACTCACGCCAGCACCAGCACCTGATGCAAGCGTGGACCATTGTACGCAAAGCTGGCTATGTGCCGGACTCGGTCAGCCTTGAGCACCACGCTTTTGGCATGATGCTCGGCAAAGACGGTAAACCCTTTAAGACACGCTCAGGTGGCACCGTTCGTCTTGCTGACTTACTCGATGAAGCAGAAACACGTGCTAAAGCGCTGATCGCTGAGAAAAATCCTGAGATGGATGCTGAGACGCAGCGCGATATCTCAACCACGGTGGCGATGGCAGCCGTCAAATATGCCGATCTGTCAAAGCATCGTACCACAGACTATATCTTCGACTGGGATCACATGCTGGCCTTCGAGGGCAACACCGCCCCTTATATGCAGTATGCCTATACCCGTGTGGCGTCAGTCTTTGCCAAGTCTGGGGTTGACCGTGATGCGCTCGACGGTGAAATGCTGATTGAGCATGAGAAAGAAAAAGCGCTGGTCGCCAAACTGCTTCAGTTTGAAGAAGCGGTTAAATCGGTGGCGCGCGAGGGTCAACCTCACCTGATGTGTAGCTATCTGTTTGAGCTGGCTGGTTTATTCTCCAGCTTCTACGAAGCGTGCCCTATCTTGCTTTCTGAAGGGGACACTCGCCAAAGCCGCCTCAGAATGGCGGCATTGACGGCCAAGACCATCAAGCAAGGCTTAGATCTGTTGGGGATCGACACGCTAGAGCGCATGTAACCAGGTTCGCTTATCTGTGTTGTTCGGATAAGCACAGAAGCGCTGCGCCCACTTGTTGCAAGTGGGCGCTTTTTTATCCCTGACCAAAATGCTGATCCGTTTCGCTAAGCCATAACCGTTCCTCGGGGGTCGATAACCGTCCCATCACCGCATTGCGATGAGGAAATCGACCAAAGGTGGCGATGATGTCGTAATGTTGGCGTGCATAATCAAAGCATTGTTGGAACCAAGCCGTTGCCTCCCCACTCACTTGCTGACGCAGTTGATCAAACCGAAACAATGCTTCTTCTTGGTCTGTTTCTTCTTCAGCATGCTCTAAGGGGAGATAGAAGAACACCCGCTGAAGCGGCGTTAAGGCTTGGTCGTCGCCTTTCGCCAGCCCTGCCTTACATAGCGCCAACGCCAAGGCATCATATCGATAGGCGGCTGCCAACCCGCGATATAAGTTTCGCGGGAATTGATCGAGCAGAATAATCAATGCCAAACGCCCCTCTGGGATCTGGGCCCAGTCATTTAATGTGCCCGCGCCAGCGGCACTGACCCAAGATTGGAATCGCTCGCGAATCGCATCATCAACGTCTTGGCGACCGCCAAACCATCGTGCCTGCGCGGCGGACGAAGGAACCGACTCACTACGCTCGTCGCCAAACCAAAAAGCTAGGACGTCTTGATAGTGCATGCCACCTCCTCTCGCATTCGTCGACACATTTAGCTTTCAACATTGTGTTAAGCGTACTTGCTTTTTGTTTCTTATGAGGCGAATCCGCCTATTCGGTGAGGAGTTTGTGACCCAAAAGCAAGTTGTGATGTAAGCTAAGCACTCGCATTGCAATCAGGAGTTTATATGTCCTTTGTTCTCCACTCACGATTAGCCGCCGATAGCGCGTATGTCGGTGATTTCCCACTTTGTCAGTTACGCCTTGCGCATGCCGATATTGGTCCATGGCTTTTGCTGATCCCACGTAAGCCGGACATCGAAGAAATTCACCACCTTGACGATACTGAGCAGCAATCGCTGTGGCAAGAGTCGGCAATAGTCGCGCGCTGTCTTGAGCGTTTATTTCAACCTGACAAGCTCAATATCGCCGCGATTGGCAACCTGGTTCCCCAGCTCCATCTCCACCATGTTGCTCGGTTTAAAACGGATCCGGTATGGCCAAATCCGATTTGGGGCCACCTACAAGTGGGGCATCGTCCTCGTGAACAAGCCCAGCCCCTCATCGACCAGCTGAGAGAGACCCTCGCCGCCAGTGGATTAGTCATCAAGGCGTAAGTGCACTTCGTTATTTTCGTCAAAACCAAAATAAAAACGGCATACGTAATTATTTATCAATAGGTTAACCGAAGATCTGTCAAAATAAGATTGGCGGTTTCGTCATAACAATACCCGCTCACATTAGGGTATATTGACGCCACTGGTTAAGGGAGTACACATCTGACCAGCCCCTTTTTTTACCAGGGCGGTTCCCCGCCCTCGGCAGCAAGCGAAGGTGTCGTTGACACCCGTGGCATGGCTCCCCAGTTATGCCACGTTTTCTTTTACACGTACTTCGTTACCTGAGGTTTCACACCGGCGCTAGTCATCGATATCTGCCACGGTCACATCAGTCGTCGCGCGTCGATAATGCGAGGGACTGACACCAAAGTAGCTTTTAAATCGTTGGCTAAAGTAGGCCGGATCGCGATAGCCACACGCTTCAGCCACATCCGCCACGGCATGGCCATGCTGCAAGCGCGTAGCGGCATCACTCAGCCGTTTCTGCGTCACATAGGCGGTCACTGTCACACCAAAATACTGTCGACACTTACGTTGCAAATTACGCTCTGACATCGCTAACGCGCCAGCTATCTGAGCCATTGAAAAGTCAGGGTCTTGGTACCTAGCCGCAATAACATTCTCAAACTCGGCGGTCCATCGCTGATTGGCTTGGTCTGAATCCAGTGCCAGTGATGAGGGCAACTCACATCCAAGAGGATATGTGGCAGCTGAGATGTCATCCCGCGACCCAGATGTGGGCACGCTCGATGTGTCTATGTGCACAGCCGACAAGTGACGTTGTCTCAAGGCTAAGATGACAGCCGCAAGCACCAGGCTCACAAAGCAGGCCAGTACCATGCCATTGATAATGTGAGGCAATAGAGGCAGAGAGACAGAGATGTCTAACACAGTATGGGAGGCGCCATCACGCGGGATAGCAATACGTAATTGATAGTGCCCGCCCACCATATTGGCCAAGGAAATCGTATCACTACCGGTTTGCTGCCAAGCAGCCAATTTATCAGCCATTGGCTGCCCAGCGTGCTGATAAGGCACGAGCTGATAATGTACGCGTGTCACTTGTCGTTCTGGTGGCCAACTCCCCCACGCGAGATAGGCGGGGCTTTGCTCGAGTAATGTCACCGCCGTTTGCTGTCGAGGGCCAATACGCCAACGCTTACGTTGCTGCCAAACAGCGCCAATCACGACGTTTGGCGGTTTACGCAAAGAAAAAGCCAATTGGTCAGTATCTATCTGGTAGGTATAATCTCCTGCTAGCAGCGTGAGCTGATGGGCTTGGGTCGCGTAACAGGCTACTTTTTCTGCCTCAGAGGGGAGACGAAATGTGCGCACAAACCCTCGCGGAGCAATGTGTACCAATGCTTGGTTGCTGTACGCCCATATGCCATCGCGGTTACCCGTGACACAGTGGAATCGCTCACCGGGTAATGACAAGTAAACCAATGACGCGGCGTCTGGCGCGCTAGGATCGTATTGGTATAAGCCATGGGCACTGGTGAGCCACAAACGACCTCGTTCGTCGGTATACATATCCTGCACAGGTAGCCGGTCTTTTGCCAAGGGGACCGACTTAAACTGCCCCTCTCGATACCGTGTTAACCCATGCTGATCACGGATCCAAACATTGCCGCGGCCATCATCATAAAAGCCTAACACCTTACCCGCGTGATGAGGCTGCCATCGTGTGCCATAACTGATTAGCGTCATTGTGTCCGGCCAGTAGCGCATCACCTGATCGTCAACCGATAACCAGATTGTACCCTCGGCATCAGTATACAAATGCTCAGCAGGCAGGGTTGCCAACCGATCGGGGATGACGATGCTTGCCCCTGTTAGCGTATTAATCCCTTGCGTACCTGACGGTGTTGACCACCAAAGGCGCTGAGCGTCTCGGGTAGCACTGAGGTATTTGTCGCTTGGTACGACCGAGGGCGACGGTAGAGTGCGATACCCACTTAAATCGCGCCAACTGTCCCCCTCTAGCGCCCAAGGGTTACTTTGCGCCATAAAACCATGAGTAAACACGCTGGGAAAGACGCGGTGTTGATGAGTGATCCAACGTTGCCCTGGTGCACGGTAACGTGTCGCCTGATCGGTTGAAAACCAGATCCCACCCTCAAAATCTGCCCATAAAAAAGTAATGCTTTGGCCAGCAATCCGCTGATCGCCTGGCTGCCAAGCCGGCGTCGCGACGCCATCGAGGGAAAGTCGAAATAACCCATTGTGATTAGCGGCCCACAACCCGCCCGAGCCGACCGTCATTCTATGGTAGTTCCCACGTGTATTCAGCACGTGCTGGGCTTGTACTTGATTGCCCGACACTGCGAGCAGATAAACACGCTTTTCGGTACTGACCCATGCTCTGTCTTGTTTCGCCGTGATCGCTGTAATCGGCGTAGAAAAACGTGTCAGTTGGCGTATTCCCCCGTCGCTGAGTTGATATAAGCTTGTCCCGACCGCAAACAGTCGATGGCCCGCCGTGAACCACACATTATTGGCACGCCACGGACCCGTTCGCCACACGTGAAATGCCTTATCTTCCCGTTGATAGACGCTTATCTGGCCGCTTTGAATGTGCCATAGCGTATTATTGATCGTCGCCAGTCGTGGCGATTGGCGCGGGTGAGGCGCAGAATCAGTGCGCGTCTGTGCAACGGCATCGGGCAATGGGAAAGCGGTAAGCGTATTGGTACTTGGCTGGAAACGATAAACATGTTCTCTCCCTGCCATCCAAAGCGCCTGGTGAGCATACGCAATGGTCAGTATCTTTTCATCAGGCAAGGTAAGGGCATCGTTGAGTGGATGACGCTGATGGCCATCAAAAAAATAAATGCGTCCTTGGCTATCCAACAGCCACATACCGCCAGATGACTGCACCGCCACATCACGGACATCACCGAGGCCATTAAGACCGCCGTATGACTGAAACGATGAGAGCAACGCATCATGCGCCTGCAAAGGTAGGCAAGGAAAGATGAGAGCCAGCCATAACAAACAGAGACATTGGCGTTTCATGTACGAGAAGAGAGACAGGTTGCAGGATTCAGTGACGTAGTGTCGTGCGACCTGCCTCTAAATAAAACCCTGCAACCCTAAATGTGAGCTAGGCCTCACATAATTGACACTCATTACCCATTTAATCGCTGCGCCAACGCCTGATGGGCACGTTTAGCTTGACGCTGAAACGCCCTACGCTCGTCATTAGGAACCGGATGCGCTTCAGGCAGCGGCACCTTCATCGCATTGACTGGATGGCCATATTTGAGCAATTCGAAATGAAGATGGGGCCCCGTTGAGCGACCGGTATTACCACTCAAACCAATTCTCTGCCCCATCGACACATGATCGCCCGGCTTCACTAAAATCCGGTTTAAATGTAAGTATCGGGTAGAATACTCACGCCCGTGTTTGATCACCACGTAATTACCCGCTAACCGATGTTTGCGTGCTTTAACGACAACACCATCACCGGCGGCCAATACTGAGGTACCGACTGGCGTCGCGAAGTCAGTGCCATTATGCGGTGAAATACGCCCGGTGATCGGGTGTTTACGATGTGGGTTGAACGATGAGCTAATACGATAGCGCTTTGCGGTGGGATAACGACGGAGCGCGCGATCCAGACTCTGCCCTTGCTGATCATAAAAGCGTCCATCATGATGACGATAGACAAAAATGTCTCGACCGCCCGACTTGTAGAGCATGGCCGTGACCTTACCCGATGACACGGGTTTATTGTCAATAAACTCTCTGTTTACTTGTACCGCAAACTGGTCGCCGCGACGCGATTGACGTCCGAAGTCAAACCGCCACTGTAGCGCCGAGACCAGATTTTGAATCTGATTAGGCGTGAGTCCCGATTGGCGCGCCTGCTGATAAAAGCTACTGTTCACCCGTCCAATCAAGGTCACACTTTCAAACTCGCCTTTGGTTTCCAAACGCTGATAGTCAACGGTATCTTGTCCGAACTGGTAGTCGTCACGATATTTAATCGATTGATAAACGGTGAACGTCAGCAGTTGACCTTCCTCGTCAACTTGCCACTCCATTTTTTGGCCACGGCGAATATCGCCAGCTTTATCGTTCACATCCAGCATTTGGTAAAGCTGACCGATCGACAGACCATACTGTGAGAAGATCTCGCCGAGTGTATCCCCTGCCGCGACGGTGTGGTGATGAACACGGGGCGCCTCAGATGTGATGTCTTGCTCGAGCGCATCTTCAGGCACACTCAAAGCAGGATCATCAGCATCCAACCCTTGTTCAATCGGTTCACTGTGATCCACTGTCGCCGGCTCTTGGCGTTGATTGACCGCCGGCAATGATTGCCGTTCTTTGGAAGAAAAAGGATGGGGCTGCCACATCAGGGCAGCGCCAACTAAAAGAGATAATGAAGCAAGGGCCAGCTTGTGCTGGCGAGGAAGTCTGGCTGTCACAGCGAGCCAGTTAGTCAGTAGTTTCATGCTTTAAACAACGTGTGAAACGATTTCCTAAATCTTTTAAAAACACCTGATAACTATCAGACGCTACCGGAATGGATGTCGCCAATGGATCTAAGGCAAGTACATTGACGTCATTGTGTCGTGTCACAGCATCAATCAGTGCGGGATTAAACTGCGGCTCAGTGAAGATACAGGTCGCATCGTGATTAAGCAAACCTCGGCGAATAGTGACTAAGGTTTTCGCGCCCGGCTTTTGACTTGGGTCAACCGTAAAGTGGCCTGTTTTTTCCAAGCCAAATGCATCTTCGAAGTAACCGTAGGCATCATGAAAGACAAAATAACCCGATTGAACTTTGGTGGAGAGATCTTGCTGAATATCGGCAACGGTTTGATCAAGCTGTTCATTAAAGCGAGTCAGGTTGGCCTGATATTGCTCTGCTTTATCAGGCGCGGCCTCAATCAGTGCGTCTGTAATGGCTTGCGCCGCGACTCGGGTCGTTTTTGGTCCCAACCAAAGGTGCGGGTCAATATTGTGCTCGCCATGATCGTGACCATGATGATGATGGTGCCCGCCATCAAAATGGCGCAAAGGCATATTCTCGACCTGCGTCAAGGTCAATACCGACGGTTTATCCACCAACAATTTAGACAGAAAAAGCTCTAGCTCGGGTCCTGCCCAGATCATCACATCCGCTTGGTTTAAACCGCGTATGTCCGATGGCTTTAGGGCATAGCTATGCGGTGAGGCCCCCGGCGGCAACAACACATCGACGGTATCGTCTTGTGTCACAAGCCCTGCCGCGATCAGCTGTAAAGGCTTAATCGATGTCATTACCGACATGGCTTGCGCAGGCAATGCCAGTAGTA